>JAJDTA010000185.1 GCA_022827405.1 Acidimicrobiia bacterium | reverse complement strand
GCATGCCGGTGGTCGTGATGGCGGCGGCCGACCTCGGTGTCACCGGCTATGAGCCATGCGCCGTCCTCGAAGGCAACGAGGCCCTGCGCACGAAACTCGAAGCGATCCGCGTCCAAGCGGGATACCGTATGGGCCTCGGTGACGTCAGCGCAACGACGGTGCCGAAGCTCACGTTCGTCGCCCCACCGCAGGCGGGTGGAAATCTCTGTACTCGCACCTTCATTCCCCACCGGTGCCACGACGCTATAGGTGTGTTTGGTGCGGTGGCGGTCGCCACCGCCGCACTGCTTCGCGGGTCGCCGGCGCACGAACTGCTCACTGCACCCGACGACAGCGTGGTCCGGCTCGAACACCCCACCGGCCATTTTGACGCAGTCATAGAGATCAGCACCGATGCCGACGGCACGATCGAGGTTCCCCGCGTCGGGATAATTCGAACCACCCGAAAGCTAATGGACGGCACCGTCTTCCCTCGTCCGGAGTAGCAATGGCTACTCGTAATCCTCCCCACACGTTCCCGCTTAAGCGAACCGTGGCTGGCCCCCGACCCGAGATCTGTCCCCCGGTGGCGTTCACCCCTCCGCCGCTCGCGTGCGACGCCCACTGCCACGTCTTCGGCCCGGCCGCGGCGTTCCCGTTCTCCCCCAACCGTACCTACACGCCGCCCGACTCCGGGATCGACGACTTTCTACGCCTTCAGGACCGTCTCGGTCTCTCGCGTGCAGTGTTCGTGCAGGCCAGCTGCCACGGCTCGGACAACACTGCGATGGTCGACGCAATCAAGCGTGGTGGGGGGAGATTCGCCGGTGTGGCGATGATCGATCAGTCGTATACCGACGACGACTTAATCGAGTTGCACGAAAACCGAGTGCGGGGCATCCGATTCAACTTTGTCGCCCATCTCGGCGGTGCCCCCGACCTCGACGAGTTCTGGGAGCTTGTGTACCGGGTCGCCAAGTTCGATTGGCACATTGTCCTGCACTTCGACGCAAAGGACTTCGCCACATACGCCGACGTCCTCGATGCCATGCCAGTCCCGTACATCATCGATCACATGGCCCGCGTCCCCGCCGCGCACGGTATCCATCAGGAGCCGTTCCAGCGACTACTCGAACGCATCTCCACCGACGAACGCTGCTGGGTGAAGATCAGTTGCGCCGAACGTCTCACAGAAGGACAGGTAGCACCATTCGACGATGTCATTCCATTGGCTCGGGCGCTCGTCGAAGCAGCCCCTGATCGACTCCTGTGGGGCACCGACTGGCCCCATCCGAACCTCAAAGTCATGCCCGACGAAGGCGAGCTTCTCGATCTCCTTGCAGCCTTCGCTCCCGACGAATCCGTACGAAACCGCATTCTGGTGGACAATCCCCAGGTGCTGTATACCTTCTAGTTGCTATGAGCCGCGCTGATTCCGTCACCGACACCCTTCGGCAGGCCATCCTGAAGGGCCGATTCGAGCCGGGAGATCGCCTCCTGGAAGTGGCGCTTGCCGAGGAGTACGCGGTGGGCCGGGCCGCGATTAGGTCTGCGCTCTTGGAGCTGACGTCCGGGGGACTCGTGAAGCGAGAGGCCAACCGGGGCGCGACTGTGCGGCGGATTTCGATCGCCGAGGCGATCCAGATCACCGAAGCACGCGCCGTTCTCGAGAGTCTCATCGCCGCCAGGGCGGCCCGCAATGCGTCAGCCGAATGCCACACAGAACTCCGCCAGATCATCGCCGAAATGGAAGAAGCTGTCAGCGGCGGCCAGAGCCAGGCCTATTCCGAGCTCAATGGACACATGCACTGCCGCCTAAGGGAAATGAGCGGCCACCATATTGCCTCGCAGCTGGTCGCTAATCTGCGCGATCGCGCCGCCCATCACCAGTACCGGCTCGCATTGATGCCGGGCCGCCCAATCGAGTCCCTGGAGGAGCATCGGGCAATTGTCGAAGCAGTCGTCGCTGGCGAAGAGGACACGGCTGCGCAGGCAATGCAAAACCACCTCCACTCGGTGGTCGACGTGTTGACACGATGGGGCGACGCTCCCCGCTGAAGGTTTGATGTCCTGGCACGGGGCTCAATTTGACGGGGATCAGATGTCGGGGAGGTCTGGCAGACCTTCGGCAAGAACCGATTCGAGGATTTGCATCGTGGCTTGAGTCATGGTGGATGCCACAACGAGTTCGTCGAGGAGGTCGACGGCGGCCGCCATCTCATCGAGACGTCGTTTGGCGTGGAGGCCAGTTCCTTCTACGAGACGACGGATAAACTGCTCGTCGGCATCGGCCAGCTGTCCCATCACGCTCTGCCAGGTCTCGACGGCGAGATCGGCCTTTCGGGCGCCCCTCAAGGACTCGATCAAAACGGCGGCAACGCCTTTGATAACGACGCTGCGCAGCAGCTTTCGGGTGGCGGCCTCACCCGGTTCGGTGCCTACGACCTCGACCGTGGCACCGAGAGGGGTGACGGCAGCGAGGAACTCGTCGGCGGCGGGGCCGGAGGCGAGCATCGGCGTGCGCAGGCCACGATCCGGAACGGTGGTCATAAGTGCGATGTCGGTGAACCGGAGGCTTGCGCCTGCTGCCATAGTTGCGAGCTCTCGTTTCTTTGCCGGTGACGATGTCGACAAGTCGGCATAGACGGCACCGGTGGGAATTGTATGGAGGGCTTGGGTCAGCGCGTCCAAAGCATCAGCGCCCGCCGTGATGGCGAGTACGAACTCGGCGTCGACCACCGCAGACGCAGGATCCGTCACACGCATGACACCGGTTGGCGTGTCAACGTCAGCCGGATCAAATCCGATGACCTCGGCCCTGGCGGCGGCGAGGTCTCGGCTGATCTCCGATCCCGCTTCGCCTAGGCCGAAGACTGCGATGCGCATCAATCGAGTGACTCGACCCACTCGACGCCCATAGCGGCGAGCTCGGCGCGCAGCCCGTAGAAGTCGAGTCCAAGCTCGCCAGCTTCGAGCCTTGCTCGAGTGCCTGCCTCCTTGGCAAGCCGCGCATTCGATTGCTCAAGCGCCCAGGCCGCTTCTCCGCGAGCTACGACCACAACTCCATCATCGTCGGCGCATATCACATCGCCGGGATTGACGATCTGCTCGCCGATGCGAATCGGTACGTTGACCGAACCGGCGGTGTTCTTTACCGTGCCTTGGCAAGAGACATGGCGACTCCAAACGGGGAAGCCCATTTCTCGCAGTTCAGCGGTGTCGCGAACACCTGCGTCCGTGACAAGGGCCCGCACGCCCCGGGCCATTACCGACGTGCCGAGTAGATCCCCGAATCCGCCGTGGGTCGACGGTGCGGTGGTGGTGACAACCAGGATGTCACCAGAGCCGCACTGTTCGACGGCAGCGTGGATCATTCCGTTGTCGCCTGGATGACAGAGGACGGTGACTGCGGTGCCGGCGACGCGGGCACCAGTCTGTATCGGCGTGATCTCGGCGCCGAAATAACCTCGACGGCCGATGGCCTCGTGCACAGTGGCCGTGCCCATCGAGGCAAGGGAGTCAACGGTGTCGAGCGGCGCTCGCTCGATTGAAGTGACGACGACGTGGCGTGGTCCATGGATATTGGTCATTTCAGGCTCCGAGACGGGGGTAGACGCGGCGAATATTTGATTCGTAGATCGCCGCCCGATCGGCATCGGTGATGTTCGCAGCGTCGATATAGACCTTTGTGTCATCGAAGTAATTCCCGGTGTCAGGATCGATGCCGCGCACGGCACCGACCATCTCCGATGCGAATAGGACGTTTTCCATCGGAACGACGTCGACGAGCAGATCGATTCCGGGCTGGTGGTACACGCAGGTATCGAACCAGATGTGATCCATGAGCCCGTCGAAGTCCCAGCCTTTGTCTTGGGCAAGGCCTTTGAAGCGACCCCAGTGGTACGGGACAGCGCCTCCGCCGTGGGGTATCACCCAGCGCAGTCCGGGGAAGCTACTCATGAACCCGGACGTGAGCGCTTGGACGAATGCTGTTGTATCGGCGCCGAGATAATGGGAACCGGTGGTGAAGAAGTGCTCATTGCACGATGTGGAGACATGGATCATTCCGGGTACGTCGAGTTCCTGCATGGCCTCCCAAAGGGGCCACCAGTAGCGGTTCCAGAGCGGCGGCCCGTTCCAGAGGCCACCGGACGGATCGGGATTCACGTTGCAGCCGATGAAGCCCATCTCCTGGACACAGCGGCGCAGCTCATGCACCGACGAGTCGATAGCCACTCCGGGTGATTGCGGCAGTTGGCATACTGGGGCGAAATTCTCGGGAAAAAGGTCGCAGCAACGTCGAATCAACTCGTTCTGGTGTTCGGTCCAGAATAGTGACGTGTATTCGTTGCCCAAGTGGTGACCCATCCAACTGGCTCGCGGCGAGAAGATCGTGAGATCGGTGCCCCGCTCCCTCTGGAACTTCAGCTGGGCGCCCTCGAGCGACTCGCGGATTTGGTCGTCGCTGACATTGATGACCCCTTTCTCTCCCACGTGGAGCGGATCAGCCTCGACTGCAGCAGTTTGAGCCTTTCGCCACTCGCCAACCGACGGCGGTGTAGTGGTGTAATGGCCATGGCAATCTATGATCAACGGGCCCCCTGGATTGTCGACAATCGTGTAAACAGTTTGCCATACTGCGCACGCGCAACAGCAGGGCCTACAACTCACCGAGGAGATCCAATGGCTATCGAAAAGCCCTACCTCGACATTCCCGGCACGATCGTCTTTGATGCCGACCAGGCTCGTCTGGGGTATCACCTCAACCAGTTCGCAATGTCGCTCATGAACGCCGACAACCGCAAGCGGTTCAAGGCCGACGAGGATGCCTACCTCGACGAGTGGGATATGACCCACGAGCAGAAGCAAGCAGTTGTCGACCGCGATTTCAACCGTCTCCTCGCCCTTGGCGGCAACATCTACTTCCTGGCCAAAATCGGTGCGACCGACGGTCTCAGTTACGTCCAGATTGTGTCCTCGATGACCGAGAACGACGCCGACCAGCATGCCGCGATGATGATCGCCGGGGGTCGGTCGGTTGATGGCAACCGGTATCTGCATGAGTGGGAGGATCGCCCGTGAGCGCCCGCATCGCTGCGGCCTTGTTCATGTCGCATGTCCCCGCCATTGGTGTCGCTTCTGACTTGGGCAAGACCGAGGAGCCCTATTGGAAGCCACTGTTCGACGGCATGCAGCCGGCGCGCGACTGGATAGCGGCCAATCCGCCCGACGTTGTGATCCTGGTGTACAACGACCATGGCAATGCGTTTTCCCTCCAGATGATCCCGACGTTCGCACTCGGCATGGCCCCGTTCTACGAACCCGCCGACGAGGGCTGGGGGCCACGGCCGGTACCCACAGTCGAAGGGCACCCGGCGTTGTCGGCACATATCGCCCAAAGTGTTATCCCAGCCGGTTTTGACCTCACCCTCGTCAATGAGATGACCGTTGACCACGGTCTCACCGTTCCGCTCACCATGATGTTTGACAAGCCCGATGCGTGGCCGTGCAAGGTGGTGCCGCTTGCGGTCAACGTGGTACAGCATCCGACACCCTCTGGGCGACGATGCCTCGAGCTCGGCAAGGCTTTGCGAGCCGCCGTCGAGACCTTCGATGACGACATCATCGTCCAGATCTGGGGGACCGGCGGTATGAGTCACCAACTTCAGGGTGCCCGGGCCGGATTGATCAACGCGGAGTTCGACAATCGATTCATGGACGACATGATCAACGACCCCGAAGTCCTCGCCGAAATGCCGCCGGTCGAGTACTTGCGTGAAGCAGGCAGTGAGGGGATCGAGCTGGTTATGTGGCTGATCGCCCGTGGCTCCATGGCCGACTTGGCCGGCGGAGGTAGTCCAGGGGAGGTGCATCGCCTGTATCACGTGCCCGCGAGCAACACCGCGGTCGGACAGTTGGTTCTTGAGAACGGCACGGTTACTGCGTGAGGAGGCAAGTGGTCATTGTTGGCGGGGGACCGGCCGGATCGCTGCTGCTGCACATCCTTCACAACGCTGGAATCGACGCGATCGTCCTAGAACGACAAACCCGCGACTACGTTTTGGGCCGCATCCGCGCTGGTGTGCTCGAGTGGGGCACTGTCGAAGTTCTGCGAGCCAACGGACTTGGGCGCAACATGGATGCCGAGGGTCATGTCCACGACACGATCAACATCGCATGGCGCGGATCCGAACTGCTGACCGTCGACACCAACCTCCAAATGGGCCGTCAAATGATGGGTTATGGCCAAACCCGCATCCAAAAGGACCTCTACGATGCGAGTGACGCGGTCGGCAGCGAGATCGTCTTTGAAGCGGATGACGTAGCCATACACGACATTGAGACAGAAGCGCCATGGGTTACCTACTGCCACAACGGGGTCAACGAACGCATTGACTGCGACTACGTGGTTGGCTGCGACGGTTTCCACGGCATCAGCCGCCAAACCATACCGAAGTCGATCCGCACCGAGTACCTCAAGGAATACCCATTCGGCTGGCTCGGCATCCTCGCCGAGACCCCTCCAGTCCCGTACCTCCTGTACGCCAACCATCATCGCGGCTTCGCCCTTTGCTCCAGCCGCAATCCGATGCTGGCACGCTTCTACGTGCAGTGTGAGCTGACCGATTCCGTCGATGACTGGTCAGATGACCGCTTCTACGAGGAGTTAACCGCCCGCCTCCCTGCTGATCAGGTCGCGCTCATCTCGCCAGCTCCATCGATTGAGAAGTCAATGGCGCCGCTTCGCAGCTATGTAGCGGAGCCGCTACGCCACGGGCGCCTGTTTCTCGCCGGCGACGCCGCCCACATCGTGCCGCCTACTGGGGCCAAGGGCCTCAATCTGGCGGTGGCCGACGTTCACTATCTGTCGCAAGCGCTGATGGCCGTCTATGCCGGGAACACGACCGGCATCAACCGCTATTCCGACGTGGCATTGCGTCGTGTATGGAGCGCGGTCCGGTTTAGCTTCTGGATGACGAACCTGCTCCATCGGTTCCCCGGCCAAACGGCTTTCGAGCAGCGCACTCAGGAACAGGAGCTGCGCTACATCTCCAGCTCCCCGGCAGCTCAGCAGTCGCTAGCAGAGCAATACACCGGTCTTCCGTTCGAGACATTTGGCACCGACTAAAGCACCGGGACAAGGCAGACAACTCGCTGTTGTCAGCGGGAAACGAATGCATCCAACTCCGCGTCGTACACGAAGAGCGCCGGCTGGGCGTTGGACACCCACGGCTTGTCGGGTGCCAGTGATCCGCTGGGCGACCCCGTCATGGGGAAGGTTCCGAGGTCGTACCCGGCCTGGAGGAAGCTCTCCGGGGTGAGCTCAGGCCCTGCGGCCGTCGCCAGGGCCACGAAGATGTCCCACGCCGCGCAGACCTCCATCGCCGTCCCGGATTCGGCGTCTTCACCCTCGGTGGACGTCCCCAAGCCCTGCCCGGTGGCCTCGTTGATTATCTCGAGGCACTCGGGAATGCCGTACAGGCCTTCAGCGATCAGTTCGTCCACTCCCGGCTCGCCGGTGGCGATCAGATTGGGAAACAGGCTCAGATCGGCCCCGAGCGCAGTATTGGTAGCCACATCGTTGGCCGGAGTGACGATGTTCCATTCAGTAAGCCCTGCCCGCTCAAGACCAGCCAGAGTACCGGCTGCGGCGCCGTCGACGTTGATGATCCAGTCGGGACCGAGCGTCCGCCACCGTTCGACACTGATGTCGATCTCGGACTCCGCAGCAATCAGATCTTCTGCCCCGCCGATCTGTTGCTCGATGACCTCGAGAATCTCGGCGCCGAAGCCCCGAAGCAGCTCGGCGGCCACTTCTTGCCGTCCATCGGTGGAGCCGCCGTAGATGATCACCTTGGCGCCGTCGAATTCGGGCCTCAACAGCTCCAACCCGGCGAGCAGTGAGCCGAACTGGTACGGGCGGGTGGTCATCAAGCGTCCCTCGCTGGCGTCAACATCCTCCAGCGCCAAGTCGGCGGTGTTGATCACGATGGTCTCGTAGATATCGACGTAGCAGAGGATGTTGCCCCAGCCACTGATGAGGAAGCCGAGCACCAAGAACACTTCGTGGTCCTCGTTGAGAACCACGCACGCCGCTTCGAACGCCGTCTGGTCGAGGATGTCCCACTGCTCGGTAATGATCTCCACCTGGCGCCCGTTGATCCCGCCGGCAGCGTTGGTGGCGTCGACTAGCGGCTGGTACCGGGCCAAAATGTCGCCCACCTCGGCAAAAACAGTCACGTCGGTGATGGCTACGCCGAGGGTGATCGTGTCGGCCGTCACCCCCCGAGCGGTGGCCGTCAGCTCGACGGCTACTTCGTCGTCTTCTCCGCCTTGTGCTGTGTCGCTCTCCTCAGAACCTCCGCCAGCAGAATCGCTGGCCTCCCCAGAGCCATCGCTTTGCGCGGTGTCGCTCTCCTCAGAGCCACCGTTGGTGGCGGCCGAATCGCCCGCGTCCTCTGCGTCGGCACTGTCGCGATCGGGGGCGGCGGTGGGCTCAGATGCCGCAGTGGGCTCACCTGCGCCAGCCGGCTCCGAAGAAGGCCCGTCCGAATCCCCCCCACACGCCGCAGCCAGCAAAACCACCACAACCACGAGGGCCAGCCAATTCCTTCGACGCATCACTTCCCCCTCAAGGCCTGTCGGCGCAATCAGCGGAAATGCTAGCTGCCTGCCTTCGCGAGCACGTTGGAGCGCGTGCCAGCAACGACGCCGTCGATTGCGGCGGTCGAGCAGTGACCGACGTCGGTTGTGCGCTCATCGAGATCGCCTCGCTATGGAGTACGTTCAGTGGTCGTGACGAGCATGATCCGGCGGTTTTACATCCTTCCTCTGATTCCCGGGGTTCCCGACGCGACGGTGCAGGAGATGATCGCCGTGCTGAGTGCCGCCGATCGGTTCATACCGGGGTTGTTGGATTCCTCGGCCGGTGTCGATTTCGATTCGCGCACGGTGTTGTGGGAGAACACCTTTGTCGACGAGGCCAGCTACTCCGGGCCCTACATGGTGCATCCGTACCACATCGGGGCTATCGACAACTACGTCATGCCCGACAGCCCCGAGTGCATCACCGACAACACTTACGCCACGCGCTACACGACGCCCGACGCCACCCAGGAGGTGCGAGGCGGGATCCGCCGGGTGCTGCTGCTGAACGCGAGCAATGAGGCCGACGCGTCGGCGCTCGAGGCCCTCGCGGCGCAGCCCCCGGAAATGGCGGCGTCGGTGTTCGGCGCCGACGACGTGGGGTGGGTGTCGGCCAAGGGACGGGCCTGGACCCACGTCTGGGAGCAGGCCTTCACCGACATGGCCCAGCTGGAGCGATATCTCGGCACCAGCGACGGCGGAGCCTGCTCGAGCGTCGAGGGATTCAAGATTCTGGGCATCGACGTGGGCTCGCTGAAGATATTCACCTGCCCGTTCGAGCTGTCACCGGTTGAGGATCAGTCGCCGCCCGAGACGCCACCGGACACCTCTCCGGTGCTGTACACCATCACCACCCGCACCACCGCGACCGATGCCGACGCCTACATCGATCTACTCGAACGCTGCTATGACCCCTTCATGGCCGAGAACGGCACCACCCTGCTGGAGCGCTGGCGCACCCTCGACCATGGCTACCTCCAGGCCGAGGTCCACTCCACCTGGCAGATCGACTCCCTGGCCGCCTACAGCGACCTGCGGGCCAAGACCATTTCTGACCCCGCTTGGAGCGCATACGTCAAAGACGCCTTACCCTTGGTGAAAGGCGGATCCCGACGCTTCCACCGAGCCCTCTAGGCGCGAACGCCGGCCGGCTGATGTTCACCACACCTCCTGCCAAGATCTGGCTTGTCATTGTGAGGAGACAAGATGACTGAACAAGACCTTTCGGTTGCGGCTTGGCGGGCGTATTGCCAGTCGATGGCGGCTGCCGGGGAGATGGTGTTCGCACCTGGGGCGCCCGACGATCCCGATGTGCGGGCGGAGGGGATTCGGGCGCTGAGCCGGTACATGGCCTTCGGACTGGAGCAGTGCCTGGAGCGGGCCGACCCGGCTCGCCCTGAGTTCGTGGATGTGCAGACCACCATCCGCAAGTTCATGGGCGACAACCCCGACCAGACCTACTTCTCGGCTGCCGTGAGAGGCGACCGGTCGTATCGGATCAACGCCACCATGGCCGGCGCAGTGGCGGTGGAGATCGGGGTGTACGCCGGCAATTTCGGCAGTGACGGCGGTCGCCGGCTGGTGGACGCGGTGGAGGACACCACGCTGCGGGTGGATGCCGACAGCAGCTACGAGCTGCTGCTCACCCCCGATCCCGAGCCCGACAACCCCAACCAGCTCCGCCTCGATCCCGACTCCAGTTCGGTGCTCATCCGCACCTACTTCACCGACCTGGCGGTGCGGCTGGCCCATCCCCGCCCCACCATCGAGGCCATCCCACCGGCCGGAGGAGCCCCCATGCTCACCCCCGATCAGCTCAAGCGGGGGTTGGAGCTGGCCGCCCTGCACACCGCCGGATCATTCGGCTGGTGGGTCAATCACAAGCTGGAGAAGCTGAGCGGTACGCCCATCAACACTTTCCCGCCCCTGGTGGATGAGGGCGACATGCACACCCCGCAGAATGTGCGCTACCTGTCCGGTGAATGGCGCTTGGCACCCGACGAAGCGCTACTGGTGGACTTCGACCCCTCAGGCGGGGCCGACTACTGGGCGTGGGTCATGTTGAACCACTGGGGAGAGACGGTGGACTGGCGCACCCGCACTGCGGTCATCAACGGCGACCGTGCCGTGCGCCGCGACGACGGCACCGTGCGTTTGGTGGTGGCCCACGAAGACCCCGGCCTGCCCAACTGGCTGGACACCGCCGGCCACCCCGGAGGATCGCTAAGCCTCCGCTGGTTCCGCTCCTCCGCCCCACTTCCCACGGCGGAAACCCAAGTAGTCCCCTTCACCCAACTCCCGAATTCCTGACCCTGCCTTCGAGCCAAACCCATCTCGTCTTCAGTGAGTCGACCCCTCAGTTCAGCTCCGATCTCGTCTTGCCGTAGTCGCCGAACCGCCAGCGCAATCGTGTCACCCACTGTTGTGCCGAGAGATGCCGCGAGCCTCTTCAATTCCTGATGGGTCGCCATATCGATATGCACAATGGCGCTTTGCATGTATTCATGTTTTCAGATTTGTATACATTCGCAATCACTGCGTTGCCGTCTTGGTTGCTCTCAATGATTCCGCAATGGAGAATTTGTCATACGGACAGGGACCATGACCGAGATACCGAGACTCTCAGCCCGCTATGACCCTCAGGAACTGTGTTCAGCGCTTAGCGACTACGGCTGTTGTGTAGTCGAGGGCGCGGTCGGCGAGGGTGTCGTGGACGCGGTGGCGAGCGAGATGGCACCCTTCTTGGAGGACACGCCACGGGGCAATACCGACTTCGCTGGGGCCGGAACACGACGGACGGGTCTGGTGGTCGGTCGCTCGCCTACCTTCCGGGCGCACCTGGCCCGCCACCCGATAATCCTCACCGCTGGCGACCACACTTTGGGGCACGCGCCCACCTGGAGCCTCTCGTTTGCCCACTATTTCGAACTGTTCTCGGGTGAAGCCGACCAGATGCTCCATCGCGACACCTGGAAGTATGGCGCGCCTCCGTTTCCCTCTGAGGTTGATCTCAACGCCTTGTGGGCGGTCACCGAGTTTACGGTGGAGAATGGAGCGACCCGCGTCGTGCCCGGAAGCCACGCCTGGGACGACGACCGCCGGCCCGAACCGGGCGAAGATGTTGCCGCGGTCATGCCCAAGGGCTCGGTGCTCTTGTACACGGGCTTGCTCTTCCACGGAGGCGGCGCCAATGTGGGCAACGACGTGCGGCTGGCGGTCAACGCGCAGCACACGGTGGGCTGGCTCAACCAGACCGAACGCCTCCTGCTCGAGTTCCCGCCTCACGCCGTAGCCGACTGGGACGACGACCTCATCCGGTTCATCGGCTACCAGCTTGCCGGCCCGGCATTGGGCCACTGGCGCAACGCCGAAGACCCATTCACCGCTATCGAGGAATATCGCGCCACCAACCGGTAAGCGCCCCGTCGAAGTCCGCCCCCTTCAAGACGAATAACGGAAGACGAGAGTCGCCTGTCAAACGAGGACTTGGCTGATTTCATCTGGGACGTTGAGGTGGAAGAAAAGGGCGTTGGCGTCGGGTTCGGAAAGAGTGACCATCAATATGTCACACCCTCTCTGTACGGTATTTTCATGGCACAGACAGCACGCGGTAAAGGCAGCCGCCGATGCCCCATCGTCATCCAACCGTTCACCATGTTCTTCAACATCGCAGCATGAGAGCCGCCGAGTTCTTCGCTGGCATGGGCCTGATGCGAGCGGGTCTAGAGCGGGTGGGGGTCACGACTGTATTCGCAAACGACATCGACGAGACCAAGGCCGCTCTCTACCGTGCCAACTGGGGCGACGATGTGCTTGTGGTGGAAGACATCCGCAACCTGCGCGGGGACGACATCCCAGACGCCGAGATCGCTACCGCATCCTTCCCCTGTGTGGACATGTCGCTGGCGGGCAACCTTGCCGGACTCGAAGGTGAACAGTCCAGCCTCATCACCGAGTTCTGCCGCATCCTCGCAGAGATGGGCGAACGCCTTCCAAGGGCCGTGATAGTAGAGAACGTGCCGGGTTTCGCCACGGTGAACGAGGGCCGAGACTTTGCGCTAGTCGTCGAGATGCTCGAAGCACTCGGCTACACGGTGAATGCCACTGTCGTCAATGCGTCGGCATTCGTGCCGCAGAGCCGGGCCCGCGTGTTTTTGCTCGGCACGCTAGGCGAACACCCGCTAATGCCGGAGGTTCCCAAAGCGGCATCTCTGAGGCTGGTGGATGTGGCTAGCAAAAGCGACGACTGGTGGGCACCCGATCGGCGCGACTCTTTCTTGGAGTCCCTGTCGCCATTGCAGCGTGAACGGATCGAAAGGTGGCGCCAAGACAAACGTCTACGGTTCCTCGGTGCGTATCGACGCACCCGTAAAGGAAGAGCCGTTTGGGAGGTCCGCAGCGACGAAATCGCAGGTGCGCTACGAACCACAAGGGGAGGTTCCTCACGGCAGGCCCTAGTGCGAGTGGGCCGAGGCGGATTCGATGTGCGTTGGATGGATGTTGACGATTATGCCCGCCTTCAAGGGGCTGAAGACCTGAACTATGGCGCGGTGTCGGAACGACAAGCCATGTTCGCACTGGGTGATGCGGTGTGCGTCCCGGTTATTGAGTGGCTTGGCCAGAATTGGCTAATGAGGCTCGCGGCTTGACCTCAAATTCGCCACCGGACGTTGATGCTCTCTACGAAGGAGTAACACGCCTACTCGACGCCCCCGACCCGTCGGGCCGCAAGGTAGGAGACTGCAAATGCGGCGTGTATCTCTTCATCGACTACGACGGCGAGCCGATCTACGTCGGTCAGACCCAAGAGAACCTTCGCACTCGCATCCGACGTCATCTGACGAACCAACGCACGGACGCGGTGGCCATGCGGGTCCTCGACCCGTTCGAGGTTGCCGAAGTCGAGATGTGGCCATTTTGGGATCTAGATGGCAAAGAAGCAGGTGACACGCTCGATCGGGCGGAGTACACGGTCTATCGGCACGCCCTTTCCTCGTCGAAATTTAACGCTGTGCTAAATGAAGGGGAGATCACTGAGACCGAGGTGATCGACCTACCGCCATCCGTGCGGGGAGCAATCTTGCCTGAAGATGCTCGCGAGAGCCGCGAACATCCCGACCTGCGTCTGGCCCGTCGTGCGCGCACCATCGCTGATCTAGCTCGGGTCATCAGCGAACGGCAGGTCAGTAACGGCATTCGACGAACTCTGTGGGTCCAGTCTCGTCGACTTGAATATTTGGCACGGACGCGACTTGAGGAACTGGGAGGCTCCATCAGCGACACGTCTGAAGAGGTCTGATCCTCGCGACGTGACAATCCCATTGAGGGGTGTGACGAGCATGATCCGGCGGTTCTACATACTCTGGCGCTTCCACCGGGTGGTTTGAACCCGTTTCCCGCCCGGCGCTCATCCCGCTAGCCGAGGGCTTGGCCGATTTCTCTTAGGACTTCTAGGTGGAGGAAGGGGGCGTCGGGGGCTATGGGGCCGGGGGTGAAGGTGGCGGAGCGGAGGGTTCCGGTGTAGGGGAACGGGCCTTGGCGCTGGTAGAGGTCCCAGGAGACCGGTGAGGCCCGGTCGATGCCGATGTCGATGCCGTGGGCGGGTGCGATCACAGCTAGGGCGACGAGATCGTCGCGCTGGGCCGCTACGTTGCCGTCGACCTCGACGGTGACAGTCCAGCGCCAGCCCTCCGTCGCGGTGACGGCGAGGCGGACGCGGTCGGCGCCGTCGGGCATCGGGCCGGCGTCGACGGGTGTCATCTGGCCGTAGCCGTTGTGCTCGAAGAGGAGCCCGCCGTTTTCCACGTAGAGGATGTAGCCGCCGCCTTGGTCGCCGTGGCTCAACAGCACGCCCTCGTCGCCGTCGGCGTGGGCCATGTCGAGGGTCGCCTCGAAGCTGCGCAGGCGGGTGAGCAGGCGGGCGAACGCGCCGTCGAGCGAGCCCGCCTCGCGGTAGACGGTGAGCGGCTGGGCGATCTCGTCCTCGCGGGGCGACCGCTGCAAGAAGATGAACCCGAGGCCCTCGTCCAGCGGGTACACGTTGTTGGCCCTGGCGGCGCGCTCCCAGCCCTCGGCCATCTCCTTGACCCGCTCCGGTTGGTCGGGCGCGAGATCGCGCATCTGCGTCGGATCGCCGTGCAGGTCGAAGAGCTGCCACTCGTGGTCGCCGAAGGGGGTGCGCGGCTCGTGGTAGGTGAGGAGGTCGAATCCGTCGGAGTAGAAGCCGCGATGGCCCATGATCTGGTAGTACTGCGACTCGTGCTCGCCCGGCGCCTCCGGGTCGGCGAGCGACGCCGCGAAGCTCACGCCGTTCATGGAGAGCAGGTTTATCCCGTGGCGCCGGTTGGGCCGCTCAATGCCGACCAACTCCAACAGCGTGGGCATCAGATCGGTGCCGTGGGCGTACTGGCGGCGCAGCTGCCCGGCCTTATCGGCGAGGCGTGCGGGCCAGGAGATGATCAGCGGGCTGCGGACGCCGCCGGCAAACGTGGTGCCTTTGTAGAGGCGGAACGGCGTAGACGACGCCATCGCCCAGCCCGTCGGATAGTGGCTCAGCGCCTGC
>JAJDTA010000149.1 GCA_022827405.1 Acidimicrobiia bacterium | reverse complement strand
GAGGACAAAACCTCAATCCAGACGCGCTCCTCCGAGCAAACACGCCGTGCCATACTGGACACCTCCACCGGTCGGTCGCTGACATTCCTGACCGGCCATCATGGCCGATCCGTCGCGACCACCGGTGGAGTTCACCGAGGTATCCCGCCGAGCTGCGTGAGCGGGCGGTGAGGATGGTGCTGGACAACGAGCGGCATCACGGTTCGCAGTGGGAGGCGATCTGCTCGGTTGCCGACAAGCTTGGCCCGTCGGCCGAGTCGGTGCGCAAGTGGGTGCGCCGAGCGGAGATAGACGGCGGTGCCCGCCCGGGGGCGGCCGTAGGTGTTGAGGGCATCGAGCGCGGCCCGGATGGTGCGCCCGGTGAACAGCACGTCATCCACCAAAACCACCGCCTGGCCGTCGAGGTTGACCGGAATACGGGTGGGAGCCTCGGGAAGCAGGGGCCGCAAGCCGATGTCGTCGCGGTGGAAGGCCACATCCAGGGTGCCTAGCGGGGGTTGCTCCCCCTCGATCTCCTGCAAGGTGCCGGCCAGATGCTCGGCCAGCCACACCCCGCCGGTCTGAAGCCCAATTAGCACCACGCCGTCGAGCCCGTGGTTGCGCTCGACGATCTCGTGGGCCATGCGCCAGATGGCCCGACCAATGTCGTCGTCGTCCATCACCCGGGTGCGGGCAACGAAAACGCCCCCATACGGGGGCGTTCGCCGACGCTCGCGTTCTGCCAAGCTCAGATTCCTCTCATCCGTGTGAGCCTCACCGGACCCACTTCACGGCTGTTCCAGGCACTATACACCCGGCGGTGTTGAGTTGGGGGATGGTATTTGACTATCCGTCCTCGGCGGGGCAGGAGGATGATGTCCTTGGCCTGCGATGGCGAATTTGAATTTGGTAGCCGTCATATGGCGTACTGGAGGCTCAAGACAACCCATTGGTACACATATTCAACATAAATAACTTACTAATTTTGACACTACAGGACAGCATTGCTAGCTTGCCCGCCGATGATAAAGACAAATGCGCTTTGCAAGACCATTGCGGTATTCTTTACCTTGACCCTGATGACTGTCCTGTCTGCTACGGCCGTTTCGGCTCAAGACCAAGATGAAGAAGATCCGACGTCGAGTGTTGACACCATTCAAGACCTGTTGACTCTCGAAGACTTGGAATATGTACTTCCCCTGGGATCGCGCGAGCGACGAGAGTTTATTGAATTTGAACTATCTCTTTTGATCGAAGCCCATGATTTCGATCTGACTGAAAAGCAGCAATCGACTCTCATTGATTCGTGGCTGGAATTGCTGGAAAATCATGAACCACAAGCTGACTATATAGTCCCTAGAGATGCGAAGTGGAGAAGCAACGGTTCAGATTCGCGTGAAACACGTTCTAATTCAAGATCTAGCGGTGAACGTCCTAGTACCGACACTGGATATCTGAATTGCAGTAGTGTCTATGTTGATAGCATTGGCTTGTCTTACTACGGGATCGGTGGTTATGACACTATCCACTTTGAGCCATCAAGAGTAGGTCGTACAGCCAGTTCCAGTCAACTCTATAGCGAAATGATTTCATGCTTGAAAAGGGAATTGCATCTCTGGCCACACGTCAAGAGCTGGGACTCGATATTTCAACAGTTAGCTTGTCACAACTTTGGCCAGCTCATAGGTGGTGGACCCACATGGGATCTTGAAGGACACCGAGGTTCCAAATGGAATTGGTGGTGGGGAGTGTGGTCCCATAGGTGCAATTGGTGATGCAATTGTTGGGTGCAACGCATAGCTCCTTGCAAGCTGCTGGTTACTGACTGTGGTGCTTGTTCTTGCCCCCATCGCATTCTCAATTGTGGCGATCATTGCGACGCGTCGCGTAGATGTAACCAACGCCTCGAATTGGCGTTTGACCGTCGCATGGGTAGCCGTTGTCTTGGCTTTACATTCTCTGGCCACCATAGTTCTATTGGCAGCCGACACTGATTGGGATGATCCAGCGTCACCGAATCGCTTGGGATCAGTGGGAGAACCAGTCATAGCTGTAGCGACTATTGTGCTTTCGATAGGATTTGCGCTATTTCTAAGGCGTAAGGCAGTGCTGTATCTGGCATTGATATCCCTGCCCTTACTGGTTTGGCATTGGCTACCTGCATTTTGAATCAACTATCTGAACACCCGCTGTTGTTGAGTTTGGGGATGGGATTTCTATTCGCCCTCGGAGGGGCGGACGATGGTAGCTACCTGGGATAACAAGCCGTTGATGAACCCCGCCGAAGAAGGCGTGGAGTACTCGTGGGCCAACTCCACCGCTTCGTTGATGATCACCGCCACCGAGATATCGGTGCTGTGGGAGAGCTCGAAGCTGGCCAATCTCAGAATGGCCCTGTCCAGCGCGGGCATCCGGGCTACCGGCCAGCGGTCGGACAGCTCTTCCAGGCAGGTGTCGATGTCGCCCTGGTGGTAGGCCGTGCCGGTGACCAGGGTGTGGGCGTAGGACTCCAGGGGGAGTTCTTGAGCGGCCAGCAACTCGTTCATCTCCACGCCTTTGACCTCGGCCTCATAGAGCAGGCCCAGGGCCCGCTCCCGCACCTGGTGGCGCTGTGACCCGGAAACCAGTGGGTCGGGGGTGGTCATGGCCGCGCTCGCCCCGGCCAGAGTCCGCGGACTCCGATGGCAGGGTGCGGCCGGTTCATGCCCGGCTGATATAGGCGCCGGTGCGGGTATCCACCTTGATGCGCTCGCCGGGGTTCAAAAACAGGGGCACCTGCACAACTAGGCCGGTTTGGCAAGTGGCCGGCTTGGTGGCCCCCGACACCCGGTCGCCCTGGACGCCGGGCTCGGTTTGGGCGATGTCGAGCTCAACCGCGGCGGGCAGGTCGGTGCCCACGATCTCGGTGCCGAACATGCCGAGGATCACCGAGTTGTTCTCCACCAGGTAGTTGACCGCGTCGCCCAGCAGGTCGGCGCTCACATGGAGCTGGTCGTAGGTTTCGCTGTCCATGAACACGAAGCTGCCTCCGTCGGAGTACAGATACTGCATCTCCCGACGGTCGATGTTGGCCCGCTCCACCTTCTCGCCAGCGCGGAACGTGCGGTCGACCACGGCCCCGGTGCGGGCGTTCTTAAGGGTGGTGCGCACGAACGCCCCGCCCTTGCCCGGCTTGACGTGTTGGAACTCGACCACGTTGAACAGACCGTCGTCCAGATTCAGCGTCATGCCGTTCTTGAGGTCGTTGGTGGTGATCGTGGGCATGGGCAAAGTCTGGCCCAAGCAGTGCTCCCAGGCCACAGCGAGCGCCGCGGCAACCGGCTGATTCCTGTGCGGCGAATTCCCTGTTCGACGGGTCGAAGTCGATTTCAGTGGTGGACCGTACTGGACTTGAACCAGTGACCTCTCGCGTGTGAGGCGAGCGCTCTGGCCATCTGAGCTAACGGTCCGGGGGTCGTTCAGGATAGCTCAGGCCACATTGGCGGGGCGAAGAGATAGACCTCCGATGGTGCTCGTCGACCGCTTAGAACAGCTCTGCGACGTTCCCGACGTTGTCCAGGTCGAACAAGGCGTCCGCCACGCGGTCGCTCCAACCTAGCTCCATCCCCTCGGTCAAACGGTCGAAGCGGTCGCGGAGCTGCTCGGCGCTGAGGGGGTGGGTAGGCATTCCGGGGAAGCTCTCGGCCGCCTTCTCGATGGTCCGACCGTCGGTAAGCTCCACTTCCACCAAGCTGGCCCATGTCTTCGGATCCGCTGTGTCGGTGCGCAATTCGATACGCACCCGTCGGCAGAGATCCCGAATGGCCTCGTCGTAGAGGGCGTCACCCATGAACGACCGAGGGTCGAGAGGGTTGCGGTGCGCAGCGACGGCGACGCAGAACTGTGTGCTGTACTGCGCCAATAGACTGTCGGCGGGCTCGGGGATGTCGTGGTGACTGACCATTTTGGCGCTGCCTCGGACGGTCACCCGGGCCACGTCGGACCCTTCAAAGCCGTGCTCGGCCCGCATTTCCAGGATCGCCTGTACCGGTGTGTGTGCCGTGATGTGACAGGCGAAGCGCTTGAGACAGATGTTGAGTGTTTCGAAGGACTCACCCAACCCGGCCGTGAGCAGGGAGACGTCCGGCTCGGAGCAGAACACCTCGAGGAACCCGTACTCCCCCTCGAATACGGTTACCGGGCCTTCGAATCCATCCGCGGCGAGCGACGCGGCCAACACCCCGCTCTCCGCGGCGCGTCCCAGGTGCAAGCGCTTGACCATGCCACCTGTGCCGGATCGGACAAACTCCAGGATTCCTGAGCTGAGCGACCCCGCGATGCCGAGCGAAGCGAGCATCTCGCCGTCGTCCAGACCGAGGAGGCAGCCAGTGACAACGGCTGAACCGAACGGGCCGGTCAAGCCGGGAGCGTGGAAGCCGAGCTGCTCGCTCGTGTGCCGCCCTGCCTGCCCCAGCCGCGACAGCACCTCGCTGCCGACGACGAATGCCCTTATCAGATCCCGACCACTCGCGCCGACCTCCTCGGCGACCGCGAGTCCCGGAACCGCCAGGGCAGCACCCGGATGGATCCCGGCCGAGGGATGGCGGAGGCTGTCCATCTCGAAAGCATGGGCTAGCGCTCCATTAGCCAACGCGGCGAACGGCGCGGTGGTCCGAGGCAGGTCCGGCCCGAGGATCGTCGAATGCCCTTCCCCCCCGGAGCGGGCGGCATATCCCGAGATGATCCGGCTCCAAGGCAGGGTTGCTCCAAACACCGACACCGCGACGGTGTCGATGATGCACTCCTTGGCCCGCTGGACGACGGCAACCGGGATGTCGTCATAACTCAGCCCTACCGCGTACTCGGCGAGAGCCGCGGTCTCGCGCATCAGTCCCGAGTCACGCGTGCGTTGCGGACCATGCCGACCACGTCTTCGTCGGTCTTGAAGCCGCACGCACGGATGGTCTCGGCCGCGAGCTCCTCGTCCTGGTCCGCCGTCGCACCGGTGACGGCAAGTGCGCCAATGATGGTGCCCTCGTCGTCACGGATCAGCATGCCCCCCTTTTCGGGAAAGAGCTTTCCGCCCGACTGCCGGATCAGATAGTCGTTGAAGATCGGCCGATCCTCGGCACGGGCACGAATGAGCGACGTGGACCGACCGAGGGCCAGGGCCGCGTAGGCCTTGCCCCAACACAGCTCGTAACGCAGCAGCGGCGTCTCTTCCTGCGCCTTGAAGACCTTTAGGGCCGTGTTGGAGTTGGTCACGCAGCAGCTGATGGGTCGGAGTCCCAGCTCGAGCGCCCGGGCGAGGGCCCAGTCGACCATCTTGTCAGCCTGTTCCAGTGTGATCTCTGGCATGGTGATGTCCTAGCTCCTCGGCTCGATCGCTTCGTAGGGATCGCGGTTCATGCCCTGCATGTTCATGCCCTCGATCCGCAACAGCTTGGTAGACGCCTCCCGCACCGGTGCGTGCAGGTCGCCGACGTCGTAGGCGACGGCCATCCCCGGCTCGAGGTCGTAGGACTTCATGGCCTTGACCTTGCCCGGCCGACCTTTGCTGGGTGGCTCCACCTTGTGGAACTCAGTCATGTTCGTGGTGCCCTCCACCTGGCCGTAGATGGCCCAGGAGGGTCCGTGGTCGTGCGGTTCCCGCACCCTCGGCCCCTCGAAAACGTGAGCGATTATGCAGAAGCCGAGATCGGAATCCTCGTACAGGATGTTCCGCTTCGAGTCCGCATCAGGGCCGAAGTAGTCGGCCTTCACCGACTCGTCGGCCAAGACCTCTTCAAGTCGGCAGCGCACCTTCTCAACGCCTGACGCACCCGGATCCCCAGTCAGGATCTCCTTGCAGTCGCGAGCGAGCCGCTCGATTTCCTCGTTCATTCGCCTCCTCCGTCCTCTCGACCGGTCCCTACTAACATTTGATCATATGGATCCGCGGCGGGTGATCCCGGCCGATGCACTGCGTGAGCTGACGGCCGACATCTTCGAGAAGGTGGGTATGGACCCGTCTCATGCGTTCACCGTGGCCGACGTCCTCGTGTGGGCGGATCTGCGGGGCCTCGACACCCACGGAGTGAGTCGAGTCCCGAGTTACGTAGAGCGGATCGAAGTCGGGGATGTGGATCCAACCGCGTCACCAACTGTTTACCGCCGCCGGGCCGCAATCGCCGTCGTGGACGGAAACCGCTGCCAAGGCCAGATCGCGCTAGCGGCGGCCGCCGATGAGGCCGTCGCCATGGCCCGCGAGGCCGGGATCGGCTGGGTGTCGGTGGGCAACGCCTCCCACGCCGGGGCCATCGGTTACTTCGCCCGGCGCATCGCCGGCGAACACATGGCCGCCGTGGTGATCGGCGCGTCCCGCCCGCTGATGCTCTACCACGGCTCGCTCTCTGCCGGCGCAGCCACCAATCCCCTTGCCATCGCCGTGCCTGGCAGCGACAGTCACATCGTGGCGCTGGACATGGCCACCTCGACGGTCAGCCGGGGTCGCCTGAAGCGCCATCGCCGCACTGGCGAACCACTGGAACCGGGCTGGGCCGTCGACGATGCCGGGCGACCCACAACCGATCCCGACGAGGCATTGCTGCCCACGCCGCTGGGAGGACCGAAGGGGTCCGGCATGGCCACGCTGTTCGAGTGCCTCGCCAATGTCTTGGCTGGAATGCCGCTTGTCGAGCCCGTTCTCAACGGACGCCACCGCCACCACACCCAAGGCGGCGCGTTACTGGCCCTCGACATTGAGGCGTTCCGCCCCTTCGAGGACTACGCGGCCGATGTGGAAGCGCTGGCCGACGCGCTGCGCGCCCTGCCCCCGGCGGAGGGACATGACGAGGTCCTCGCCCCTGGTGACCGCGGCGACCGGACTTTTGCCGAGCGGACCCGCACCGGGGTCCCGGTCTCGGAGAAGGTTTGCTCACCGCTGTTCGAGATCGCCGCCCGACTGGGAGTCGACACATCGAAATGAGAGCCATGGTGATACACGACTTCGGCGGCCCCGAGGTCCTGTCCTACGAAGAGATCGCCACCCCGGAACCCGCCCCTGGCGAAGTACTGGTGCGAGTGCATGCTGTGTCGGTAAACCAGACCCTCGACATCAAACTGCGCCAGGGAACCAGCCGACGGGGCGCAAAGCTGCCCCACATCCTGGGCGTGGACCCCTCCGGGGTGGTGGCCGCTCTAGGACAGGGAGTCACCGCCGTCCACGAAGGCGACCGCGTCGTCGTAGCGTCCTCCATGTGGTGCGGGGCCTGCGAGGCGTGCCTCTGCAACGAACCCGAGGACTGTGCGAAGACCGGCCACATCGGAGTGGCCCGACACGGCGGATACGCCGAGTACGTCGCGGTCCCCGAGGCCAACGTCCACCGCATCGGCGACGACCTCGACTTCCCGGACGCGTCGGTGATCATCCGGCACTTCCCCACGTCGTTCAATCTGTTGCACGCCAAGGCCGGACTGGTCGAAGGTGAGACCGTCCTGGTGATGGGCGCATCCGGTGGGCTCGGCGGGGCCGGGATCCAGGTGGCGAAGCTGGCCGGAGCCACCGTGATCGCGGGCGCGGGCACCGCCGACCGCGTCGCAGCAGCGATGGAGCTTGGCGCCGACCACGGCGTGGCCTACCGAAAGACCGACCTCGCCGAAGCGGTGGCGAAGATCACCGACGGGCGCGGTGTCGACGTGGTCTACGAGAACGTCAGCGACCCCGCCATGTGGGACGGCGTGATGGCCTCTTTGGCCCGCAGAGGCCGCCTCGTCACCGCGGGCGCCCACGGCGGCGGGCACGTCGAGTTGAACCTGCACCAACTGTACCGAAGCCGCCAGAGGCTGATCGGCGGCGGCGGCCACTCCCCCGCCGACATGGCCCGCACCCTCGAGGCGGCAAATGCGGGCCGGCTCCAAACCAACATAGACCGGCTCATGCCGCTGTCGCAGGCTGTAGAGGCCCACCGCCTCGCTGAAGCCCGCGCGATCACCGGAAAAATTGTGCTGTTACCCCAGGAGGATCCACAGTGACGACCCCGCCCACCAACCGCCCCCTGCGCGTCGGCGCGTTCACGACCTCGAGCGTCATCGCCGTCGCCGAGAGCCTTGGCCTGTTCGCCGCCAACGGACTACGCGTGGAAGTGGAGGAGGTGAAGGGTTCAGGCGCCCAGATGAAGGGCCTGCGCGAAGGTGATCTACACGTTGTGCACACCTCCCCCGACAACGTGATGAAGGCCCGCCTCGACGACGGCGACGATGTGTTCGTGTTCTTCGTCCAGGACACCGGCCTCCCCCAGATGCTCGTCGGACGCTCGGGCGTTTCCCGTTTCGACGACGCCCGCGGCGGCCGAGTCGGCGTCGACGACCCAGCCTCCGGCTTCGCGTTCGTCGTCTACGAGATCATGAAGGCGAACGGCGTGGATCCCAACGACTGTGAGATCCTCCCCGTCGGCACCAGCCGTCAGCGTCTCGACGCTCTGATCGCTGGCGAGATCGAGGTCGGGCTGTTGAGCGCCGCGATGTCCGGGCGCATCAGTGAGGCCGGGCTCACGGTGCTGGCTCGGGCCGCGGACGCCGTGCCCTGGTACCCGGGCGTGGCCGCAGCGACCAGTCGGGCCATGGCCGAGGCCCGACCCGAAGCGATCGGGGGCTACGTGCGGTCCCTCCACGACGCGATGATGTGGGCCTCAGATCCAGCTAACTCCGACGAGCTGCATTCTCACGTGGCTGCCTACATGGACATCTCCACCGACGAGGCCACCATGATCACCGAACGCGAGACAGCGGCACGCACGAGCACGCTCCCTGATCCTACGGCGTCTGCCGCCGCTGTAGCCAGGGTCGGCGAACTGCGCACTGCCTACACTGGTCAGACCGTCGAGGGCGCCTTCGATGCGACCTGGGTCGCGGCGCTCAAGCGGTGAGGCTTCTTCGACGCGAGCGTGATCTCCGCAGCGCCAATTATCAAGTAATAGCACACGGCTTGCGCCCTGCGTTTCATGCGGTATTATCACTCGCTATCAATGCGGGAACCGTAGAATCCAGAGTCCCGGAAACTACATGAGGGGGACCCATGCGAAAGAAGGTCTGGACTCTTCTAGCGCTGTTCGTCGCGTTTGCGATGATCATGGCGGCGTGCGGAGACGATGACGACGACACCCCGGTGGCGAGCGACGACAGCTCCGTTTCGTCCGGCGACGATGGCGGCGAAGAGCCCACCGTGGAACCGACCGAAGCACCCGCCGCGGAACCGACCGAAGCGCCAATGGACGACGACGGCAGCGAGGAGGTCGTCGACGGGATGACAGCCGATGGCGTGGTCGTGCGAATGGACGGCGAGTCCTACGACGACTACATCGCGCGCCTCTACGCTGCCGCGGCTGAGGAAGGCGAGGTCATCTACTACCAGTCTGCCGGCGAATCCGAACTCGAGTTCATCCGCGAGCAGTGGGAGGCTCTGTTCCCCGACGTCGAGTTCGAGCCCGTCACCGCCCGGGCCGGCACCATCCTCCAGCGCGCCCTGCTCGAGGTGGGCACTGGGAACACCCAAGGCGACGTGTTCGGTGCCGCCGGGGTCGAGATGCTGCTCCTCGAGAACGAGGGTGCGCTCACCGACTACCGGCCAGCTGGCCTGGATAACGTGGCCCCAGAGTTCGTATTCGAGGGCCCCTACATCGGCCTGAACTACCTCTCTCGCCACATCACGTACAACACCGATAACGTCGACCCCGCTGAGCTTCCCGACGACTGGTTCGGATTCTGCGAGCCCCAGTGGGACGGCCGCATCGGCTTCGACGCCGAGTCCTTCGAGTGGGCTGCTGCCTACATCGAGGCCTGGGGCGTCGAGCGGGCAACCGAGTTCCTCGAGTGCCTCGCCGACAACAACCCGGTTTTGCACCGCGGCACCACCAACGGCACCGAACTGGTCAACGTCGGCGAGTTCGACGTGAAGCTCGACGGCATGGGCCACGTGTCCAAGCGGTTCATCGACGGTGGCGCCAGCATTGGCGTCCAGATCCCGCACGTCGCCCCGATGCCCGCCATCGTGGACATGTCGGCGATCCTCGCCGATCCGCCCAACCCGAACGCAGCCCGACTCCTCCAGGAGTTCTGGCTGATGCCGGAGGGCCAGACCGCCATGACCAACGAGGGCAAGGCGACGACCACGTCTACTGCCGACGCCCACCCGTACTGGGAGTTCATGGAGGGCGCCGACTTGCTGGTACTCGGGCCCCGTGAGTCCGACGCCCTCGAGACCGGACTCGAGGTCTTCTCGGACATCTTCGGCTGATCGAACGACGGGGGTGGGGGCGTCCGAGGACGCCCCCACCCCCCTCACCCGCCCGACCACAGGAGACACCC
>JAJDTA010000229.1 GCA_022827405.1 Acidimicrobiia bacterium | reverse complement strand
GCTCATGGCGGCGAAGAACGACCGGGGCTCCTCGAAGCGCAGGTAGCTGTTGGCCACCGAGTTGATGTTGCCGATGTCGGTGGACACCATCACCCGTTCGGGCATGGCAGTCTCCAGCTCTCGCAACACCTGGCGGGGATGCATCCAGTTGTAGTGCTCCTCGGCGGCCTGCTTGATCATGTCCACACTGAAGTCGTCGGTCTCGTGGATCCAGTCGTCCAGCTCGGCCTCCCAGTCGGCCTTGTCGTCGGCAATCTCCGCCGCCCGCTGGACCCGAGTGGCATCGCACGCCAGCTCCCGGCCCTCCAGGCGTTGAAGAAGCGCGGTGGCCGCGGCCCCGGCGTCGCCGCAGATGCCCACGTCGATGCGCTTGACCAGCCCGAGCATCTTGTTGTCGGCGTCCACCTGGATGATCTTGGCCTCGTTGGGCCAGTAGTCCATGTCGTGCTGCGGCAGGGTGCCGAACGGGCCGAGCCGGGTGCCCAGCGCCAGCACCACATCGGCCCGCGAGATCAAGCGCATGGCCGCCTTGGAGCCCTGGTAGCCGAGAGGCCCGCACCACTGGGGATGCGACGCCGGGACTGAGTCGGTGTGCAGATAGCTGTTGACCACCGGGCAGCCCAGCCGCTCGGCCAGCGCCACTGTTTCGGCCATGGCGTCGCCCATAACCACCCCGCCGCCGGCCACCATCACCGGGAACGAGGCTCCGGCCAACAGCTCAGCGGCTTCGTTCAGCGTGCGCTCGCCGCCGGGACCCCGATCGAGCCGTTGCGGTGCCGGGATCTCCACGTCGATGTCGCCGTAGAAGCGGTCGCGGGGGATGTTGAGCTGGGTGGGGCCCATCTCCGACAGCGCCCGGTCGAAGCATCGACCGGTCAGCTCGGCCATGCGGTGCTCGTTGTTGACGTGGCCCTGATACTTGGTGAACTCCTCGAACATCGGAAGCTGGTTGGCCTCTTGAAAGCCGCCCAGGCCGATTCCCATGGTTCCGGTCTCAGGGGTCACGATCACCACGGGGCTGTGGGCCCAAAACGCGGCGGCGATGGCGGTCACGCAGTTGGAGATGCCCGGCCCGTTCTGGCCGATCACCACCCCATGGCGGCCGCTCACCCGGCTGAAGCCGTCGGCCATGTGGGCCGCGCCCTGCTCGTGGACCACCGGCACCAGCTCGATGCCAGCCGGCTCGAAGATGTCCATGGCATCCATGAACGCGCTGCCCATGATGCCGAAGATGGTGTCGACGCCGTGGGCGACCATCGTCTCCACGAACGCTTCGCTGGGAGTCATGCGGGTCATATCTCTATCCTCCATTGAATTGGAATCCGCGTAAAGAAGTAATCAGAGCGCATAGGCCGAAGGACTGGGCTTGAGGGGGCGGGAGTACCACAGGGGCCGGCGCAAACCGTTCGGACCGGGGGCGGGACGGGTCATGGCCAGCCACTCTCGGTAGGCCTGTTTGGACTCGGCGGTGTCCACCACCACGTCGCCATGGGAGTCGCCAGGCTGAGCGGGCGCCACCCTCACCCTCTGGTGCCAGCACTGCATGCCCGACACCGGATCGGGCTGCACACTGAACGTCAGGTTCTGGTGGACGCCGGTGTCGCTCCACCAGATTCGCTCGGTGTCGTCGTCGGCGCTGGCGTGGCGCTCAGGGCGGCCCTTGCGGCTGAGCCGCCACTGGGTGCCGTCGTTGATGATGTCGACGTCGCCGCCGGCCCACGATCCGCCGCTTTCAGCATCGAGACGCCAGCGGCCCATGTGATGCGATGCCGCCACCACCCCGGGTCGGATGCCCTCGGTTCGCCACGCGCCGATCACGAAGTGGCCGATCCGGGTGGTGATCCGAACCAGGCCGTTCACCTCGATTCCGAGAGCCTCGGCGTCGGAGGGGTGGATCCACAGCGGATGGCGGTGGCTGAGCTCCGACAGCCATTTGCTGTTGGCCGAGCGGGTGTGGATCAGCGTGGGAATCCGGAACGTCGGCAGAAGGATGCGCTCGTCGCCAGCCAGGTCGAGGTTCTCCCAGTGCACATGCGACGGAATCCACGTCGGTGTGGCGAATTCGGGCCAGCCCCATTCGGCCAGCGTCTCGGAGTACAGCTCCAGCTTGCGCGACGGCGTGGGAAAGCCCTCCTTGGGGGTGCCTTCAACCTGCACCGCCGGGGAGCCATCGCCCAGGCCGGCCAGCTCCAGGCCAGCGAGGTCCTCAGCAGCGCCCGACCAAGTACCGGGAGTGCCGGAGCGGCGGTACACGCCAGCGTCATCGAGGTGGCAGCCTTCCAGCTCGGCAGGGTCCACCTCCCGCTCATACGGCTGGTACATGTCGCCGTCGAGCGCATAGGCCCCCCGATCGCGCATGAACTCCAGCGCGGTCTGACCGGCCGCCTCGGCGTCGTCGGCCAAGCCGGGAACGCCGGAGAACATGCACTCGTAGTACTCGTCCACGCTCATCGGCGTGCCGGGCGCAGCGGGGCTCTCGAACCAGCGGCGAATGCCCATGGAACCGTCGGGGTCGATGCGCCACGACAGGTCGATCCAGAACTCGTTCTCCTCCCAAACCTCGCCCGGATTGAACTCGTGGGTGCGCGAACCGCTGGCCACCTCGCCGCCCCGGATCTCGGCGTAGCGGCGCAGCACCGGCTGGCGAAAGCCGATCCAGCGCCCGGCGTGGGTCTCGAAGCTGGCCACATCGTGGCGCTCGGCCCCCACTCCCATGGGCAGCACGTAGTCGGCGAACGTAGCCGTCTCCGACCAGGTGGGCGTGAGCGCCACATGGCAGGCCACCTTGTCGGGGTCTTTGAGCGCCTCCAGCCAGCTGAACCCGTCGGGGTTGGTCCAAACCGGGTTGTACACCCGGCTGAAGTACACCTCGAGGCGGCCCCGGCCCTCGGCCAGAAAGTGCGGCAGCAAAATCGACATCTCGTGATGGGCCAGCGGATATTCCTGAGGCCAGCTCAGCTCGTTCCACTGCTCGAAGGGCGGCGCTCCCGGCGGATGGGGTGCCTTGTACTTGTTCCAGCCGTTGCCGGTGGTGCCCCCGACGGTGCCCACCGAACCGGTCAACACGTTGAGGAAGAACAGACAGCGAGCCGTCTGCCAGCCTCCCAGGTTGCCGGCGCCAGCGGCCCGCCAGTTGTGGGAGGCGAACTTGGTGGGGTGGGCGCCGATGATCTCAGCGATCTCGGTGATCTGCGCCGCGGGCACCCCGCACACCCGCTCGGCCTCCTCCGGGGTGTAAGCGGCGTAGTCCTCGAGCAAGGCGGGACCCACCGAGTCGAACTCCCTCGGCCGGTGCGGGTGGCGCCCGCCCAGGTAGACCTCCCAGTTGGTCCAGCGCCGCACGAAGTCGCGCTCCCAGGTGCCGTTGAGCAGCAGCTGCCGGGCGATGGCCAGAAGCAAGAAGGGCTCGGTGCCAGGCCAGGCCGGCAGCCAGTAGTCGGCCTTTGAGCCGGTATTGGAGAGCCGGGGATCAACGCAGATGACTGTGGCCCCCTGGGACTGGGCTTCGACGATCCGCTGGGCGTGGGGGTTGAAGTAGTGGCCCGACTCCAGGTGCGACGAGATGAGGAAGATCACCTCGGCGTTGGCGAAATCCGCCGACGGACGGTCGTGTCCCATCCAGCTCTGGTAGCCGATCCGGGCGTTGGAGCTGCACACGTTGGTGTGGCTGTTGTGGCCGTCCACCCCCCAGCACTGGAGCACCCGCTCGGCGAAGCCGTCCTCGCCGGGGCGGCCCACGTGGTACATGACCTCGTCGTGGCGACCCTCGGTGATGGCGGAGCGAATGCGGCTGCCGATGTCGTCGAGCGCGTCGTCCCAGCTCACCCGCTCCCACTGGCCCGAACCCCGCTCCCCGGCCCGGCGCAGCGGGTGCAAGATGCGCTCGTGGTCGTCGATCTGATTGAGGGTGGCCGGGCCCTTGGCGCAGTTGCGGCCCCGGCTGGCCGGGTGCAGGGGATTGCCTTCGATGCGGTCGATGCGCCCGGTGTCGTGGTTCACATGGCACACCAGACCGCAGGCGGCCTCGCAGTTGAAGCAGGTGGTGGGCACCAAGGTGTGATGGCGCTCCACCCGGCGGGGCCAGGCTTTGGCGTCCAGCGACACGGTGTCGTGCCAGGTGTCGTGCGGGGGGTAGCTGTGCAGTTCGCTCACCGGGCCGTCCCCTATGACAGCGGGACGGATTGTCCCGCCCGCACGAAACTGTCTTCGTAGAACCACATACCGGCCACTGCGCTGATTCCGGCGACGCCCGCCGCCCAAGATCCCGCATCGGTGCCCAGAGCCACCGCGACCAGCACCGCCGGAACAGCCAATCCCAACCCCACTCCCCCGGCCCAGAACTGGCGGGCGTATCGACCTCGGGTCATGGCGGCCACCGCGGCCTCCACGTGGGCTGTTCCTCGCGACAAGATCTCAGCGCCAATGAGCACCGCAGTGGCCAACACCCCCGCCAGCAGCACCCACTGGGCAACCGCGCGGTCGGGGCCTTCGACGGCAAGCTCCATCACCGCGTAACCGGCCCCACCCGCCGTGACCGCCTGGGCCAACAGCGTGGGCAGAACCAGGGGCGACTGCCACAGATCGCGGCCCTCGCACTGGGCGAACAAGAAGGCGGTGTAGCCCGCGGTGGCCGCCCCCAGCAGCGCGGCGGGCGCGGCCAGCACCTGCAACGACCCGATGGAGCCAACCACACCGGCAATAAACCAGGCCGCGCACACCGCGGCAAACGCCCCCAGAACCGCGGCGCCCTTCACCAGCCACGAGCTGCGATTGGCCCGAGTGATCAGGTAGTAGAAGCGGGTGGGTTGGCGAAGGTCCCACACCAGCAGAACCCCGGTGGCCGCCAAGAACACGCCGGCCACCACCGGCGGGACCACGCCCACCGCGGCCTGCTCGCCGCCGTGGCCGAGCAGCACCAGCAGCGCCGCCATTGCCATCATCCCCGCAGCCACCGCCTTGGTCACCAGATAGCTCGACACCTTCGCCTTCCACGTCATCTGGTGGGCCGTGGTGTAGGCGGTGCGGGCCTCCACCCCCTCGCCGCCGGGCGCGGCACTCGGATGCGAGGCGGTTGTGTCGGCCCAGATCATCCCGTCTTCGGCAATCGCCGTGCTCAGCGGGTCGAGCGCCGCCTGGTGGGCCCCCCGGTAGTGCACTTTGGGCAGAGTGTTCTGCTCGGGAGCGCGCACCGCGGTCTCGCTCCGAGCGATGATCTGGGTGGTCTCATCGGCAGGGTCGTCGAGATCGACCACCTTGATGGCGTGGGTAGGGCACACCACCACGCAACTCGGCTCGAGACCCTGGTCGATGCGGTGGTTGCAGAAGTTGCACTTGTTGGCCGTATTGGTGACCGGATTGATGTAGATGGCGTCGTAGGGGCAGGCGTTCATGCATCCCTTGCAGCCGATGCAGTTGTCGTCGTCAAAGTCGACCACCCCATTGTCGGCCCGGAACAAGGCATTGGTGGGGCAGATGGAAATGCACGGCGCGTCGTCGCAGTGGTTGCAGCGCATCACCGAGAAGTGCCGGTCGACGTCGGGGAACGTGCCGGTCTCGATGTACTTCACCCAGGTTCGGTTCACCCCGAGGGGCACATCGTGTTCGGCCTTGCACGCCACCGTGCAGGCGTGGCACCCGATACAGCTCTGGCTGTCGAGAAGAAACCCGAGTCGGGTCACACGGCTCCCTCCGTGCTCATTTGGGGGGTGCAAGTCATCCAGTCACCTCCGTGCTCATCTCGGACTTGCGGGAGAGTCGGTGGATTCCCGCACACAGCAGTTCCACCAGGTGCTCAAACGTGTCCTCGGGATCGTGGGGCAGGGGATGGCCGTCGCCCGACTCGAGATGGCTGAACCCGTGAAATGCGCTGCGCAAGGCCCGGGCCGCGTGCACCCGGTCTTCATCGCTGAGGTCGTAGCCCCGCAATGTCTGGCCCAAAACGGCGAGCACCCATTCCACGGCGGCTTCCAGCTCTTGGTCTCCAGCGCACGGGTAGCGGTCGGTGGCGGCATAGATCCCGGGATGGTCCCGAACCATCTGTCGCCAGGCGTGGCCCACCGCGGCCACCGAATCATCGCCCGACAGGCCGACCGCGGCGTCGGCCAAGCGCTGGGCCAGGATCTCCCGGCCCCGCAAGCTGAGGCTGCGCAAGAGGTCGTCATAGCCGCCGATGTGGCGATAAAGAGCTGGCTGGCGCACGCCGAGCTCATCGGCAACCCGAGTGAGGGTCAGCCGGTCTAGCCCCTCTGCGTCGGCGATCCTGGCCGCCGTAGCGATCACCTTGGCGCTGTCTAGCGGGCTGCGCGCCGATGCTTGGCCGTCGTTTCGACGATTCATTCGTCCCTGCCTTCCGCCTTCGTCCCGGCTCCAATAGCGTCGTTAACTGATAAGTTAGCAGCTATAGCAAAATTGTTAGAGCTAACTGGCATCACGGCCTCGGCGAGCTGCCTGGCAAGCAGCAATCACGGCCACGGTGACGATGTCATCGGCCTTGCACCCTCGGGACAGATCGTGAATCACCCGGGCAGTGCCCTGGAGCAACGGCCCGTACGCCCGTGCTCCCGCCAGCCGCTCGGTGATCTTGTAGGCGATGTTGCCCGAGTCGAGATCCGGGAAGACGAATACGTTGGCCCGACCGGCGACATCGGACACCGGAGCCTTGGTGGCCGCGACGTCCCGATCCCAGGCCGCGTCGAACTGCAACTCCCCGTCGACGGCCAGCGATGGCACCTGCTCGCGCACCTTCTCGGTGGCCGAGCGGACTCGCTCCACCCGAGAACCGCCGGCACTGCCCTTGGTGGAGTACGACAGCATGGCCACCCGCGCCGTCTCCCCCACTAGCTGCTCATGGGTGGCCGCCGTGGAAATCGCGATAGAGGCAAGCTGGTCGCGGTCGGGCTCGGGAACCACGCCGCAATCCCCATAGGTGATAGGGGTCCCGTCGGGCAGCACCAGCAGAAAGCAACTGCTGATGGTCTCGACCCCCGGTGCCGGTCCGATGCAGTAGAGGGCGGCTCGCACCACATCGGCGGTCGGCCGGTTGGCGCCCCCCACGCAGGCGTCGGCCTCTCCAGCCGCCACCATGAGGGCGGCAACATGGAGCGGGTCGGCCAGATCGATGCGCTCGCTCCAGGGCGAGGCCTCGGCCTTGGTCTTCACCGCCGGAGAGCAATAGCCCGAAGGATCGTCGAGCAGCACCGGCTCAGCCAGGCCCTCTTGATCGAGACACTGGGCCGCGTCCCTGGCTCGCCGGTCATCGCCGTCGGCCAACACCACCCGCATGGAAGCGGCCCGCGCCTGGGCACGCCACAACTCGGTGATCGGGACGCGGCCCCCGGCTGGCTCCGAGTTTGTCAACCCTTGCCCCGCCAGGGGATGAGCCGCTTCTCGGCCATGCGCATAGCCACATCCATGGTCACCCCGAGGATGCTGATGAGAATCACCGCCGACAACATCAAGTCCAAAAGGAAGAACTGGCGGGCCTTGAAGATGGTGAAGCCGAGGCCGGAGCTGGCCCCCAGCAATTCGGCCGCCACCAGCGTGCCCCAGCACACCCCGATGGCCACCCTCAGCCCGGTGAAGATTTCCGGCAGCGCGTTGGGCAAGATCACATGGCGCAGCACTTGGGCCTTGGACGCCCCCAGCGAGTATGCGGCATGAACCTTGGTGGTGTTGACCGCCAAGACTCCAGAGCGGGCCGCAATGATCATGATCCAGACCGCGGCGAACAGCAGCAGGTTCACCTTGCCCTCCTCGCCGATGCCGAACCACACGATGAACAGGGGAATCAGCGCCAGCGGCGGTATGGGCCGCAGCAACTCCACAATGGGGTCGAAGATGCCCCGCCAGCGGCTAGAAAGGCCCATGGCCAAGCCGATGGGCACTCCGATGGCCACCCCCCAGAACAAGCCCTTGGCCAGGCGGCTGAAGCTCAGCCACAGGTGCTGCCACAGGGTGAATCCGCTATAGCCGTTGCGGGCGAAGTCCCACATGGCGTCCCACACCTGGCCTGGGCTGGGAAGGGTCGACTCGTTGAGCCACTGCGTGTAGGAGCATGCCGGGAGTCCGGGGAAGTCTCCGGGGTCGTCGGCCGCCCGATCGCAGTCGCGCAGCAAGTCGCGCTGGCCGTAGCTCTCGTCTTCGGAGAGCCCGGCCCGCACGTCGTCGGCGTGGTCGTACCATGCCTGGGGCAACCCCCAAACCCGGGTGGATATGAACCACAGCGCCAGGATCACGACCAGGCTGAAGATGGTCCACCGCAGCGCACCGCTCACCTCGGCGGCGTCGCCGAAGGTCACCGTCTTGCGGGTGCTCTGGCCGCTCTGGCGGCGACTGAACAGCCAGTTGAACGGCCAGTTCGCAGTGCGGTTTTGAATTTCGATGTTCTCTTTCACGGCGTGCCCGCCCGGTCCCTCTACCATCAGACACCCCCTCCCGTTCCCATGATCTGTTCTTCCATCTCCCAGATCATCGTGAGGATCTCCTCCCGGGTGTCGATGAACTGCTGGGACGTCTTGAGCTCACGGGCGTCGGCGGTCAGCGCTTCTTGGGCGAAGGGGAGGCTGTAGGTCCGCTCGATGCGGCCGGGCCGCGGCGCCATCACAAAGAGCTGATCACCCAGGTACAGCGCCTCCTCCACGCTGTGGGTCACCAGCACGATGGTCTTGCCCGTCTCGTTCCACAGGTTGAGCACCAGGCTCTGCATCTTCTCCCGGGTCAGGGCGTCGAGCGCGCCGAGGGGCTCGTCCATCAAGATGATCTTGGGGTCGTTGGCCAGGCACCGGGCCAGCGCCACCCGCTGCTGCATCCCGCCGGAGAGCTCGTACACGGCCTTGTCGCCGAAGTCCTGAAGGCCGACGATGTTCAGCAGATCCTGCACCGCCTCGCGGGAGGCGGGTCGGGAGCGCCCGTTCATGCGAGCGCCGAAGCCCACGTTGTCGTTCACGCTCAGCCACTCGAACAGCGCCCCCCGCTGGAACACCATGCCCCGGTCTTGGCCGGGGCCGGTGATCGGTTCGGTGCCCAGCTTGACGTCGCCGGAGGTGGGGGCCAAGAAGCCGGCGATGATGTTGAGCAACGTGGTCTTGCCGCACCCCGACGGCCCCAACAAGGTCAGCAGCCGGCCCGGCTCAAGAGTGAAGGTGACGTCTTTGAGCGCCTCCACGCTGCCCCCGTCGGGCAGCTCGTACACCATGCCGAGCTCCTCCACCACCAGGGGGCTCTCGGTTTTGGACTCCCGGGCCACCTCCACCTTGGACGGGTCGAAGTGAACTTCGGGCCGGGCCAGGGTGAACCAGGCCCGGGCGATCACCAGCGCCGCCACCAACAGCCCCATATAGGGAATGGAGGAGTCCTCGCGCTGCATATAGGCCAGCAGCACCGCAATGGTTGCGCTGGCCGCTAAGGCGAACCACACGTACCAAGCGGTGGCGGCCTGCTTGTCCTCGTCGGCCCGCCGATACAGCATCAGCATGGCCAAGAGCGCCGCCCCGCCCACCAGTGCCACCACCGGCTGCCATGGCGACGCGGTGTCGCGGAACGACAGCACCACGCCACCGATCAGGGCCACTCCGGCCATGATCTTGCCGATCAAGATGATGCCGTCACGGGGCTGGGCGGCCCGGTCTGCCCCCTTGAACCGGCGGGCCGGGGTTATGGCCAGATCAACCAGCATCGCCACCACCGCCAAGGCGGCCGCGGCCAGCAGTGCGACCGAGAGCCAGTACGCACCCCGGGCGATCACATAGGTGATGCCGTCGTATACGTCGGCCAGACCTTGAACAAACGAATCCATGACGTCCGCCTTTGGCTTAGAGAATCAACCCAGAAGGAACATAGCTGTTCCGCGGTGAGCGCCCAGCGGGGGCGGGCCC
>JAJDTA010000231.1 GCA_022827405.1 Acidimicrobiia bacterium | reverse complement strand
CCTTGAACACACACCTCGTAGAAACCTGCCATATCGCCACGCATCGCCTTCCACATTCCTCCACCAGAGAACGATGGTGGAGGCGCTTCGGCAACAGCCTCCAAGACCGCCTGGATCTTCGCGGCCACACCGCTAGGAACGGACTTCAAGAACCCCATTGCTGGAACGGCTTCCGAAAGATCGCCACTCCTTTCCCGGCGAAAGAAGTGGACGCGCCAAGGTGCTTTTTCCTCGGCCTCCTTACTTGTCATCACACCTCCGGACCATCAGTCCCATTCTCCGGCTCATCGACCTGCCCGATTGGCTGATCCGGGCCAAGCACATTCACTAGTTCCTCGATGCTGGCTATCACTGTCCCGATGTTGCTGTATGCATCGGAAGCCGGTGCTCCCTCCATGCAGACTTGGAATACAACTTGTCCACCCTGGATCTCCCATTTGTACGGCACGATCAAGCTATTTCTCGTCTCCGCCAACTTACCGGGTCGCAAGGATGCGCCCATCAGCATTCCTCCTCAGATCACAGGCCGAAACGAACCTGATTGAACGACTATGAGGTGCCTACCGTGGCCCTCTGATGTTGGTGCTCAAAGCCCACCGCGATCAGTATCAGCGTCGGATGCACCCGCTAGCGTCCAAACAGTGAGCGAACCCTCGGTGCTGGCGAAGTTGGCCAGGCGGGATCCAGATGACCTGGCGTTGGAGGACGACACCCATCAGATGACCTGGGCTGAGCTGGACCGGCGCACCCATGCCATCGGGCGGGGGCTCCTGGCCGCGGGGGCCTCGCCGGGCGACCATGTGGGGCTGGTGTGCTCCAACCGCACCGAGTTCGTGGAGGTCATGCTGGCCTGCTTCCGATCCGGGCTGAAGATGACCCCGATCAAGACCAACTGGACGGCTTCCGAGATCGCCTACGTGCTGGATGACGCCGGCTCAGCCCTGGTGGCAACCGACTTGCCGGCGGCCCGGGACGCGGCTGGCGACCGTCCCTTGGTGTGGATTGGCGATGAATTCGACGCCTGGGTGGATGCCCAAGATCCAACTCCGTTCCCAGCGGGGGGCACCGGCTATCGGATTCCCTACACCTCGGGCACCACCGGTCGGCCCAAGGGTGTGGAGCGCACTCTGGACTCGGAGTCCACCTTCGAGCAGTGGTGGGAGTTCTCTTCGCTGGGCGCTCAAGGGTTGGGGCTTCCCCGCGACGGCAAGCACCTCATGGTGGCCCAGCTTTTTCACGGTGCTCCTTTGGCCTTCGCCCTGGGTGCGCTGGCCAACGGCGCCCCCATGCGGATCATGGGCCGGTGGGAAGCGGACCTCGCGGTGGACGTGATCAACGACGGGGTGACCGCCACCATCATGGTGCCCACCATGTTCCGTCAGCTCCTGGCCCTGCCCGACGAGCGCAGGGCCGAACTGGACCACTCCCGCCTGGCCACTGTCCTGCACGGCGGCGAGCCCTGCCCCGTGCCCCTGAAGCAGCGCATGATCGACTGGTGGGGACCGATCTTCACTGAGTACTACGGCTTCACCGAGGGCGGGATGACCATGTGCAGCTCCACAGAGTGGCTGGCCCGCCCTGGCACCGTGGGCACCCCCATTGGAGAGCTGGTCATCCAGATCGTGGACGACGACGGTGAGGTGCGTGACCCCGGCGAGCCCGGAACGGTGTACTTCCGCCGACCAGAGGGCCGCTACTTCCGCTACATCAACGCCGACGAGAAGACCGACGACGCCTACAACGACTCCGGGTTCTTTTCGGTGGGCGACATCGGCTACCTCGATGAGGACGGCTATCTCTATCTGTCGGGCCGCAGCTCCGAGGTGATCGTGGCCGCGGGGGTCAACATCTATCCAGCCGAGATCGAGGACGTGGTGTTTGCGGTTGACGGGGTGGCCGACGCCTGCGCGGTGGGCGGACCGGACCCCGACCGGGGCGAGCAGGTGGTGGTGTATCTGGCTGTGGCCGACGGCTTTGTCCCCGACGAGGTGACCGCAGCCATCGATGCCGCCTGCAATGAACACCTGGCCGGCTACAAGCGCCCCCGCCGCTACATCATCCGTCCGACCGTCGACCGCGACCCCACCGGCAAAGTCCTCCGCACCAAGCTCCGAGACGAGCTGTGGGATGGCCAATAGCCCCCGACCTACAAGAAGGCCTGACCCCTTACGGCTCCCACAGGAGGGTGTCGGCCATGAATTGGCTCCAGGCAAACCAGAACGCCTGGTGACCTGTGATCTCGTCACCGTTGGCGTCGACGGCCCGCACTCCGCCCCCGTCTAAGCGGCCCTGACAGCGCACGCCCGGTGAACGCGTCGAACACCGACTTGGTGACCAGGTCGTACATCACCTTGTTCGACCGCGACAGCAGGCCCGATGTGCGTAAGACGGGCATCTCCACCCCGTCGGGCACGTCGTCAGTGAAGTAGGCCTGGGCCGAGCGGCACAGCGTGCAGTACGGCAGGCCGATGCGGCGCCCCCCGAGCGAGTCGTTGACCATCTCGTGGATTTCCATGATGTGGCGGGGGTAGGCCCTGGCCTCGTCGCCGATAACCACCGCGAACACGATGCCGTCGTCGGGATACCAGGAGCCTCCCTCGGCGCCGGTCACGCCCGGGTCGTCGAGGGCCGGGATACAGCCCCGCGGGCACGGCCCGGGATTGCCGAAGTCTCGGTCGTCAATCAGGACCCCGCCCCAGCTCACCAAGCGCCAGTCGATGTCAGCGTTGGAGTCCTCGAAGAACGGCTGCCAGCCCGGCTCGATCAAGGTGAACAGCCGGCCCTTGAAGTCGGTGTAACCGTCGAAAACGGGCAGATCCCAGGCAATCAGGTGATCGGTCATCGATTGCCAGGGGCTTCTAATGGCCACCGGATCGTCGACCAGCGCCGCGCCGGTCAGCTCCTCGAAGGCCGAAACCGCCCCGTTGAAGATGTCGCCGGGGCGGACGAACCTCAACAGGTCAGACAAGATCCAGGCCAGCCGGGCATCGCCCGACTCCCCAAGCCGGGACACCTCGGCACCGTCGAGCCCGCCGGTGCTCAATTTGGACCAGATGAAGTCGAGTTGGTCGGTGGCTGCCGGTGACAGCGGACCGGTGGGCACCTGGGGCGCGGGCGGGAACTCGTAGTCCAGGAAGTTCCTCAGCCCCCCGGTCTCACGAGGATCCAGCACCACCGCGGCGGTTGGCGAAGGGGCTGGCGTGGCAGGAGCGACGGCTGCTGGGCTGGCGGTCGCGGTAGGTTGGGCGCTGTCCTCGTCAGACGGGGCCGCAATCGCGGGGGCGAAGCTGGTTCCGGGTCGGCGGTTTCGACGCCCGCGCACGCCCCGACAAGAACGGCAGCTACTAACAGCAGCGCGCCCAAACGGACATGCACACTGCCACACTAGGTGTCCAAAACCGCCGACGGGCCAATGGTGCTGGGCGGCTACGGCATCACCCGCCAAATAGGCGTCGGCCGCATGCCCTCTTGAGCTATTGGCCGTTGTGTTGGCTGCTTGCCGCGAACGCCTGCCAGGGGGGCGCCCGGTGGAAAGACCCGTCTTGCATCACGGCGACGATTCGCGCTTGGTCCTGAAGAATTGAGACATCGACTGTCGGGTCCCCATCAATGAGCAGCAGGTCGGCCAGTCGGCTCTCCTCGATGGTGCCGACATCGAAACCGACCATCTCACCGGCGGTCTTCGTTGCGGCCACCAGCACTTCAACCGGCGTGTAGCCGAGAAAATCGACGAAGAGCTGGAGATCGCGCGCATTGCGCCCGACGGGGTTGTACGGAAAGCCGTAGTCGCCCCCAGGGACCACGCGGATGCCGCGGCGCTTCATCTCGGGGTAGATCCGCTCCATGGCCTCAAAACCAGAGACCGCACCCATCTGCTCTGCGACCGCACGGTCAATACCGAATTCCTCGGCCTCGTGGATGCGGGAATAGAGCAGCCCCGGTGCCGGCGCCACGAACAGCTCATCCCGATGCTCCTCAAGCATGTCGAGCGCCTCTTCGTCGGCGAGGGTGCAGTGGTAGATGCACCGGAAACCAGCCCGCACGGCCCGCTTTACCGCTTCGGCTGCCTGGGCGTGGCACGCCAACCACATGCCCGCCTCGCGAGCAGCCACGCCTATCGCCTGGGCTTCTTCCTCGGAGTACATCAGCAGGTTGGCGCCGTTAGGGCTGAACCCATTGTCGCTGGACATGAGCATCTTGATGGTGTCGACACCAAGGTCGGCCATGTCGTGTACGTACTGCTGAAGACCCGGAATGCTGCGGTCGTGGGTTGGATCGTGCCCCGCGGGCACGCCCATGATCCCTTCCATGCCCTTTTCCATTGCCGAGGCGCGCAGTCGCGGACCCGGCAGTCGGCCGTCGTCGATGTGGTCACGCAGAGCCACTTCCATGCGCTCGCCGAGCGACCCGGCTGAGTAGGCGCTGGTAAAGCCCGCGTCGAGGGTGATTCGCGCGTTCACCGCGGTAGTGAGCATGTGCTCCTCGATCGGGAGTGCCATGGCGTTGATGACCTTCTCGATCGACGACGGCCAGGTGAGATGGGCGTGCCCCTCGACCATACCCGGCATGAGGGTGCCGCCCCGGCCGTCTACGACCATGGCCTCGGGGGCGTCGATGTCCTCGCTCCCGACCATTACCTGCTCGATGCGATTGCCCCGGACCAGTACGGAACCAGGGAAGCGCTCGGCCCCGGTGCCGTCGAAGATCTGCACGTTCTTGAAGAGGACGGCACCACCGCCGTGTCGTCCGATCATTGTGCATCTCCCGTGTCAGCTACGAGACCCACCGAGGTGATCCCGGCGATGGCACAGATGTCGTCGTCGTCAGATGTTCCCCCGCTGATACCTATGGATCCGAGGAGCGTTCCCTTGTCGTCGCGGATGAGCGCTCCGCCGGCCACGGGCACGATCCCGTACGGCAGCAGCTGACCGATTGAGGTGAAGAACTTCGGAAGCGCGTCGGCTCGTCGGGCCAACTCGCGGCCGCCGAAACCCATAGCAAGGCACCCGTGGGCTTTGCCCATGGCGATCTCAACCCGACCGATGCCAGACCTCTCGTCGCGCTTTACCACCAGTGGATGCCCGCCCAGGTCAAGCACCACGACCGTCATCGGCGGGAAACCGTGATCGGCCGCTGCCGCCAGCGCGGCGTCGACAATACGGTCGGCTACCGCCAAGGACAGGGTGCTACTCACACCGCCCCCGGAATCTCGCTGAATGCCTCGGAAATCCAGTCCGCGATGAGGATCATATTAGCTGTCCTACGTGGTTGAGGGAGACCCGTCGGAACGGGCGGCAATGGCGCGGAGGGGTCCGCCACGCCGCCCGATCCGACATACGTTGGTCTGCTACCGCAGAGCCATTACCACTCGCAGTTGTTGTCGTCGTCGCACTCCGCTTGTGTCGCGATGGCGTCGATGATCTCTAGCGAGCGAACTGGGTCAAGGATCACGGCGGTTCCCGTGGTTCCGTCGGAGTTGAACGGCGTGTACGCCGATGTCACGTTGTTCACGCCGCCCGCGGTGTAATCGCCGGAACCGGTCACACCTTCGTAGTCAACGTCCTCGCCAGCTCGGATCAGTGTCAGGCATTCGAGGTACGTGTAGCACACGGTGCCCGGAGCAGAACCGACCGCCCGCATCGCCGGGGCCCATTCCGACGCCTTCAAGGAGCCGGCGGCTTCAACCGCCAAGGCGGTGTGGACCAAGACGTCATAGGTCGAGAAGTGGTAGAGGTCGGTCGCGGGGCCAAACTCATCGCCATAGCCGGGAGCACCGTCCCAAGCGGCCGAGAAGTAATCCCAGGCCGGGGTCGTATCGTCGAACGTAAACGCAGCAAAGCCGATGCCCTGCTGGGTGTCGATGACATCGGCTCCCATGGTCTCGACGAACTCTTGCAACACCATGCCGGTCTCGCCGATCCACTCAAGCGACAAGCCCGCTTCAGCGGCCTGCTTGATGATGGTGCCGGCCTCGACGGGGCCTACCTGGAGGATGACCACGTCGGGATTGAGGTCGGCGATGCGCTCTACCTGCGCCCGGTACGAAGGCTCTTCGGCCGGCGCATCTATCCGGTCGAGCACATCGATTCCGACGCTTTCGGCCGCGGCTTGAGCCGCATTGGCAGCAAGCTGGAAGCCCTCAACCTGGGTAGCGAAGATGACAACTGAACTGGCACCGATCGATTCCGCATACAGGATGCCGGTTGTGCCAAGGGCCTCGTCCAAGCCCTGGGCTCGGAAAATCGGTTCCGCCGCGGTTCCACCGAGGTTGCCCGGAATGGCCCCGCCGTGGACGGATGGCACGATCGGGCTGTCGTTCTCAGCCCAATGCTCAATCATGAAGGGCCGGTACGTACGATACCCGTGGGCGATGCTGACGATGACGTCCGCGTCGTGGAGATCCAAGCACGCCCGGGCCGCCTGCGGCTCACCGACCGTACCGAGATCCTCCGACACAAGTCTCCATTCTCTGCCGAGGGGCGGGTCCTCGTTGATCACCTCCTCGATCGGGAACCGCACATCGGCGGTCAAGGCCGGGCCATACTCGCCGAACTCACCGGTGTAATAGGCAAGCTCGCACACGATCACTGGTTCATCGGACGGCGCCGCAGCCTCATCGGCGGTATCGCCAGCGTCGGCGGTATCGCCAGCATCGGCGGTATCGCCAGCGTCAGCGGAGGAATCGGGCGCCGACGGCTCGACGGAGCCCGGAGCGTCGTCATCGTTTCCACAAGCGCTGGCAATCAGTACGAACCCGAAGATCAGGGCAATGACTTGCATCCACCTCTTGTTGGTCTTCATGGTTGGTCTCCTTTTCTTGTCTGCTCGGGCCTTGGTAGTGGCCCAAGCTCTGGCTCCCTAGGGAGCTAGATCTGGTATCCCTCTCTCAGTAGGTCGGTGGTGACAGCGTCGGCAGACATCGGCTCCGAGCCGACACCGAGGCTGAGGACCATCACCCGGTCGGCGATGCCGAGGGCTTGGGTTGCGTTCTGCTCTGTCAGCACGATGGACACTCCGCGCGTGCGGTGTATTTCGGCGACCTTCTCGAAGAAGAGTTCGAGGTAGAGCGGAGATAGGCCAGCCGTGGGCTCGTCGAGCAGCAGCACGGTTGGGTCCTGCATCAGGGCGCGACCGCAAGCCACCATCCTTGACTCTCCACCGCTGAGGTTCCCGGCCCGGAGATGAAGCTTGTTGCGCAAGTCGGGAAACGTCTCGAATACTTCCTCGATGCGTTCCTCGTGAGGTCTGGTCCCAATCATCCCGCCGACGGTGAGATTTTCGAGTACGGACAGATCCGGGAACACCGAGGCTTCCTGGGGCACATACCCAACTCCGAGGCGCGCTGACTCCGATGCCGCAAGGTTTGTCACGTCGGTTCCGTGATAGGCGATGGAGCCGGAAAATGCTGGTAGGAGTCCGGCCAGCGTTGTGAGCAGGGTCGTCTTTCCAGCGCCGTTCGCACCCAAGACCGCGAAAATCTCGTGTCCGACGGAGAACTCGACTTCGTGGAGTACTGCCACACTGCCGTATCCGCTGGAGAGCCCGTTTACGGACACAGCCGGGGTCACGGATGCGCCGCCGCCATTGACCACCGCTTGTTCACGCACTTCCGGCCCCCAAGTAGCTTTCGACCACCGTTGGGTTGGCCCGAATGGTAGCTGGGTTGTCCTTGAGGAGAACTTTCCCCTCCGCCATGAAGATCACCTCATCGCACAAGTCCCAAATAACATCGAGGTCGTGCTCGACGATCACCACCGACGTACCCCTGCTGGCCAGCTCTCGAACCGCGGCCTTTACCCGCTCAGTGTGGTCTTCGGAAAGACCGGCAGTCGGCTCGTCCAACAGAAGAACGGCGGGCTCGAGCAGAAGGCAGCGCACGATGTCGAGCAGCTTCTTGTCTCCGCCCGAGAGGGCGACGGCTAGCGGATCATCGAAGCCGAAGTAGTCGAGCCAGTGTCGGATCTCGTCTTCGTGTCGCTTGCGCACCGTTCGATCCGCCGCCGCGGCAAAGGGACGTTCATAGCGCGCCTCGGTCACCGCTAGCAGCGCGGAGTCGAGAATGGTGAGATGTTCGAAGTCGGTGATCACCTGGGTCGACTTCACAACGCCAAGCCCGGCCATCTGGCTGGTGCGAGTGGCGGACAGCAACACGTCGCGC
>JAJDTA010000073.1 GCA_022827405.1 Acidimicrobiia bacterium | reverse complement strand
CTGATCGTCGTTGTCGACGTAGGGGCCGAGATAGCGCAGGCTATCGCCTCGTCCGGGATCCTCAATTTTGATTATCTCGGCCCCTTGCTCGCCCAATATCGCCGCGCAGAAAGGCGCCGAGACCCGAGAACCCAGGTCGATAACTCGCAATCCTTCCAAAGGGCGTCTCATCGCATACTCCAATCCACCGCCATATGCGCCACACTCAGATTACGTTGCGCTCTCGCAGGCCAGCGATCTGGGCTTCTGAGAGTTCCAGTAGGCCCGAGAGCACCTCATCGGTGTGCTCGCCCAACCGGGGGGCGCCCGCTGGGACCGGAAGCGGGTCGCCATCAAAGCGGGGGTAAGGAGCCTGCTGGCGGACCGGGCCGATGACAGGATCGTCAACGGTGCAGACATCCCCGCGGGCCTGCACCTGGTCGTCGGCAACCACATCCGCCACGTCGTAGATGACGCTGACGGGCACGCCATGGCTGAGGCAGCGCTCTTCGATGGTGGCAGCGTCGAGCCCGGATGCCCACTCGGCGACGGTCTGGTTGACGACATCCCGGTTGAGACGACGCGCCTTCGGGGTGGCGAAGCGCTCGTCGGCAAGCAACTCCGGCCGGCCCATCGCCTCACAGAGGAGTTCGAACACTGCCTGGCGCACGGCCACGATGCACACATACCGGCCGTCCCGGCTCTGGAAGTTGTCGAGCGGCGCAGCGTTGTTTGATCGGTTGCCCGTGCGTTGGCGCACCGAGTCCAGGCGGTCGTAGGCGGCAATCGTCCACTCCATGATCCGCAGCACCGAACCGTAAAGGTAAGCGTCTATCACGCCTCCAGTTCCTGTGCCCTTGGCGTCGCGCTCATAGAGCAGGCTCGTCACGGCCTGAGCTGCGAACACACCGGTCAAGTAGTCGGAAACGGGAAGGGCCGGCCGCGTTGGGGCCCGTCGGGCTGTCCGGTCAGGTGCGTAAGCCCGGCGAACGCGACGGCGTTGTGGTCGAAGCCGTTGTACAGGGACTTGGGCCCCTGCTGGCCGTACAGGCTGATGCGGGCCGTGACCAGCCTCGGGTCGAGCTGGCTCGGGTCGATATTCCAGCGCTCCAATGTGCCGGGGCGGAAGTTCTCGCACACCACATCGGACACCGAAGCCAGGCGCCGAAACAGATCCTGGCCCTCAGGGCTTCGAAGGTTGATGGTCACCGACTTGCGGCCCCGGCCCTCCACCGACCAATAGAGGGAGTAAGCGTTGCCGTCGTCATCAACGGTGAAGGGCCCGTTCAGACGGGTTTTGTCGCCGCGATCGGGATCCTCGATCTTGATCACCTCCGCGCCCTGCTCACCCAGGATCCCGGCGCAGAACGGGGCCGCCACACGGGTACCCATATCGAGCACCCTGATCCCGGCCAGAGGCTGCCTCATCGGGACTGCAATTCGCCGCGCTGGTAGAAGCCCTCCCTCATGACGAGGACTACCAGTTCAATGTCGAGCACTTCGTATATGACCTTATTGTCGCAGACGCGTATCCGGTGTCAGCTGGTGATGGAGCCGCCGGCGAGGGGGATGGTTTGGGCGGTCATCCAGGAGGCTTCCTCAGAGGCGAGGTAGGCGCATAGCGCGGCGACGTCTTCGGGGGTGCCCAGCCGCCGGGTGGGAATGGCCCTGGCCAATTGGTCGGTGACACCAGTGTCACCGGTGTTGGACATCAGGCCGAGGGCGATGGAGTTCACCGTGACTCCCGTCTGAGCGACCTCCAGCGCCACGGAGCGGAGAAGCCCGGCTGCGCCGCCCTTGCCCGCCGAATAGGCTGCCACGCCGATATTCACGCCGACGGTACCGGCCCCCGAGACCACCCCGATGACACGGCCCCAACCCCGCTCGATCATCCCGGGGAGCACGGCGCGGGTGCAGTTCAAGACGCCTCCGAGATTGACAGCTATAGGCCCGATCCAATCTGCCGGTTCAGTCTCCGCGAAGGGCTTGACTTGCATCATCTCGGCTCCCCCATTGCCGGCGTTGTTGACCAGAATGTTGATGGGGCGCTCGGCAATGGCCGCCCGCACCGCTTCGCCATCGGTGACGTCGAAGGCCAGGGCTTCAGCTGAACGCCCGGCTTCCACAATGGCGCCGGCCACTTCATCGGCCCGATCGGGCACGATGTCGTTGACCAGCACGTGGGCACCTTGGGACGCCAGAGTGCGTGCGATACCTGCGCCGACATTCTGGCCCGCGCCAGTCACCAGCGCCGTTTTGCCGTCAAGATCGAACATATGTGTTGCTCCTTTGCATTTGTGCTTGTTACCTGGGGACATCCTGCCAGGCCATGCCGTGGTAGGGGTCGGGCTCGCGGGGCAGTCCGAGTACTTTTTCGCCGATCACGTTCTTGTTGACCTCGGTGGTGCCCCCCTCGATGGTGTTGGCCCGGCTGCGCAGCATGCCCTTTGCCACATAGGGCATGTGAGCGGCCCAAGCTTCGATGGAGTCTCGCCCCTCGGACGGCTCGCCGGGTATCCAGGCCACCGAGTCCATGCCCGCCAGATCCGCAGCGGCCAGTTGGAGTGCCTGGTTGAGCCGGCTTTGCTGCACCTTGCCGATGGACGCCGCTGGCCCCGGCGTGCCTCCGGCCTTGACTGTGGCCCGAACGCGATCGTTGGTCCACGCCCGAATCTTCTCCTCGGAATAGAGCCGCATGAGCCGGTCGCGCTCCACCGAGCCGACGCCAGCCTGTCGAGCCTGGTTGAGGAGGCTGTCGATTCCCCCGCCGCCGATGCGGTCGACGCCGCCCGAGCCGGCCCCAGCCACCATCTGACGTTCGCCAGCCAGCGTGGCTCCCGCCACCCGCCACCCGTCGCCAGCGGTGCCGACCCGGTGGAAGTCGGGAACCCGGACCTCCCCCAGCCACACCTCGTTGAAGTCGACCTCGCCGCCGATGTGGCGCAAGGGGCGCACTTCCACACCAGGCGACGACAAGTCGACCAGGAAGTAGGTGATGCCCCGGCGCTTGGCGACGGTGGGATCGGTGCGGGCCAGGCAGATGGCGAACTCCGACTCGTGGGCCCAGGTACTCCACACCTTCTGTCCGGTGAGAATCCACTCGTCTCCATCGGGCTCGGCCCGCATGGCCAACGAGGCCAGATCGGAGCCCGCGCCGGGCTCGCTGAACATCTGGCACCACCGCTCTTGGTTGGCCACCATGGGGGGCAGAAAGCGCAGGCGCTGCTCCTCGGTGCCGTGGGCGAACAGCGCCGGGGCCGTGTTGTGCAATCCGAGTGGATTCAACCGCCCCAGGTTGAGAGGGACGATGACGGTTTCTGCTACCCGGGCCTTGGCCAGCGGCAGATCGAGACCCCCGTATTCGACCGGCCAAGTGGCCACCGCCAGCCCGGAAGCGGCAAACACGGGATACCAGGCCTCATAGTCCTTCCTTGGCCTCACTTCCCGGATGGCCCGCCGCCCACGGGGAGCGGCGTCGCGCCACGCCTGGGGGACGTGCTCGGCCACCCACTCCGTGACCGCGGCCCTAATCTCATCGTCACTGCTCGACGCGTCAATCGACAGCCGCTCGGAGTTCATTCTGCCGACATCACCTCGAACCGCTCGACGAGCGCATCGAGTGCCTCGGCCGCGGTGGTGGCCCCTCCCGGCGGGGTGGGCAACCTCACCGGTCCGTGCTCCCGGCTCGGCAGCAGGATGGTGGCGTGTCCGGGGCAGGTGGTCTCGCCCCGCTGGTTCTCGCCGTAGATGTCGAGGTCGACGGCGGGGGCGCCTTCGTCGGTGCGGTACTTACGGGTCACCGTGCCCCGCATCCAGTGAGTGTCGCCCACATAGTTGAACCGGCGGAATTCCACATCAAGGGCGGCCAGCCAGGCGTCGTCACCCATCCAGTCGGTACACAGGTGTACCAGCCAGGTCTCGCGCATCCGGCCGTAGTCGTATATCGCCGGGTTGCCCGCCCGCCGGGCCCACTCGGGCTCCCAGTGGACCCGCTGTTGGACGTCGGGGACGTTGAGATCGTCAGGGCGGAAGAACCCCGGCACCCGCTGGCGCTGCTGCACGCCCAGCCGCAGCGCCTTTACCCCGTACAGGCCCATGCCCATTCCGGTGTGCCACACCACCATGTCGGTGACCCGCATGGGCCCCTTGACCAGCGGCGGCAGTTCGTCGCCCTCGTCGACATCCTCCCACCAGCGAGGCTCGGCCCCCCGGCGTCGCTCGGACTCGCTGCGAACCGCCTCAGTGATCTCGGCGATCTGCTCATCGGTGTAGGGCTCGATCTCGACGTCGGTGTACTTGCCCTTGCCCTCTTCGGCCTTCCGTTCCACTGCCCCCCGGTCGGTTCGGATCATCAGCCGGTACTGGGCCGACAGCACCGCTCCCTGGGTGGCGAACACCTCCGCGGTCCACTCGTGTACGGTGCGGGCCGCGAACTCGCTCTTCTTGTCGTGCACGCCCACCAGGGCATTCCGCCGGGTGACCCGCATCCCCGGGCGAAGCGGCGCCCACCACTCCCGGTAGCTGCCCGAGTAGTAGGCGTGGGCGCCCTTGAGGGGATCACCCTTGAGCAGCGCCTTGGTGTCGGGGTCGAGCTTCTCAACCTCGTTCTCCCCAATGAGCGTGTCGCCCCCGTTCATGTTGGGCGACGAGATCGTCCCTCCCCAAACGGTGCCCGCGCCGTAGTCTGGATCGCACCACAGCGGATTGTCGTCGCCAAATGCCTCCGCCACCTGGCGAAACGCATCAGTGTTTGGCTCGCGATACCAAGGAGGCTGAGGATGCGGCTGAGCGATCCCAATCCGAGCCCGCAGCCGGGCAATAGCCTCGTCGGTTATCGCACCCCCGTCCGACACGGACCGGACTGTACCCGACGACTCACAAAAAATGCTGTTGCCCTAGTTTGTACGCTTTGTACAATCTAGGGTCATGGCTTCCGATTACACCGGCCAAACCGACTCATCGAAATTCGCAATCGAGGTGCTCAGCGTTCCGGTGAGCAAGTTCCGGGCCAATCTCGCCGAACTCCTCGACGAACTCGGCGAGGAGTACAAGGAAATCACGCTCACCAAGAACGGCAAGATCGTGGCCCACATTCTGCCCCCGAAGTACCTGGTGCCGTCGTTCGAGGGCTGCTACGCAGACATCATCCACATTCCCGACGGAGTCGACCTCGACAACCTCAGCGCCTTTGACGACGACTGGGAGGAGCAGATGGACGCAAGCTGGGAGCGCTCAGTGAACTACCGGCAGTACATGGCCGATAGCAGTGATCGAACAGCATGATCATCCTGGATACCAATGTGATCCTGCGCACCACTAACGAGTTGGGCACAGAAGAGGTCTCTCGGAGCACCCGAGATTTTGTTGTCGATTCGCAGCGGCGAGGTGAGGCTGCCATCAGCGCGGCCACAATCTGGGAAATCGGGGAGCAAGCCGACAAGGGCAAGCTTCAAATTGATCTTGCCTTGTTCATGGATCGTCTTGCAGAAGACCGGGTGATCATCATCCCCATTGACGGGAAAATCGCCACCCGCGCCGTTCAGCTTCGTAGGGAATGGGACGAAAAGGATCCCGCCGACCGGTTCATTATGGCTACCGCCATACTCACCAACAGCCAACTGGTAACCACAGATGACCAGATGATCGACTGGAACGGCCCCGTACGAGTTGTGGATGCCCGCCAAAGATAGGTCCGACACCTCTATTTTCCACACTGAGCACACATAGAGTGAGCGCCGAGTGGAGAAAGGTCAAACCATGACGAATGAGGCTGCGGCACGAGATCGGTTGATGACCGGGGAGGCGTGGAACGACTTTTGCGACACGCTGCGAGCCGCGGGCCAGGTGGTGGTCGAACGCACTCCCGACGCCAACGAGCAAGACCGGGTGGAGGGATTCCGCTACCTGACCCGCATGTCGTTGATGGCCTATATGCGCTGCATCGAGAGCCTCCCCCCGATGGAGAAGACGTCGATTTGGATCATCCCAGCCCCCATGAAAGGCGGCCAGGGGGTCCAGTCGCCCGACCAGGATCACGTGGTCCAGCACATCGACTCCACCAAGCGGTACCGGGTCACCGGCCAGCGGGGCTCGGCCCCCTACGTCCACATGTCGGCGTGGACCCCGAAGGTGCCCGACTGGGTCGGGGTGGAATCAGTGGGCGAGCGGGCTGTCGCGGTGCTGGAGGAGTTCAACCCGAGCTGGTCGCAAACGCCGTTCACCGCCCTGCTCGACGAGTTCACCGACGGCGCCGGAAACGTCGATTTTGTGCTTTCGGTGGACGATCCCGGCGTCGACAACTGGATGGCAGTTGCCCCGGAGACCCGAGAGCTGATGATGCGAATCGTCTACGACGACCGCGACGCTCAGTCGGCGCCTCGTCTGATGATCGAGCCCCTCGAGCCCACTCCGGTGATTCACACGCCGGACGCGGCCGAAATGTCGAAGCGGCTGGCCCTCGCGGCCCAGATGGTGCTTTCGGTGCAATCCGACTACTCCGACTGGACCGACACGCTGCTCAAGGAAGAGAACCAGTTACAGCTCACCACCGAGCACTATCTCCGAGTGGGCGGCTCCCCCGACGACCGCCACTTCGAGTTCGGCTATTGGCGCATCGGCGAGGGCGAGGCGCTGGTGGTGGAGTTCAAGCCCCCGGTGTGCCGCCATTGGAACTTCCAGCTGTGCAACCACTGGATGGAGAACCTGGCCAACTACTTCACCGGCCAGGGCTACGCATCGTCCCAAGACGTGGAGGCCGACGCCGACGGAGTGGTGCGGCTGGTGGTGGCGGCTGAGAAGCCGGCGTCGGGCGTCTGGGTCGACCCCGCGGACCGCGACCATGGCGTGATGGGGCTGCGATTCGTGGAGCACGAGTCGATCCCGGAGATCACCACGAAGCTGGTGCGAATCTCCGATCTGGGCTGACTCAGAAACGGCGGCGGATCAGTAGTTGAACACCGAGGACAACGCGCCCGCGGATCAGTAGTCGAACACCGAGGGCAGCGCGTCCATGGGGCGGGCCTCGGGGTAGTGCTCGGCGATCATGGCCGCGTGGTCGGGGTCGTCGTCGATGCGGTTGGGATCGAAGCGAGCGGCGATCCCCCGCTCTTCCAAGTCGGCGTTGAAGCGAGCGGCGATGTCGTCGCGACTCAGGGGATTGGAGGCCAGTCGGTTCTTGTGATCGGCATCAATGTACACGTCGGCCTTCCACAGCACGCTGATCCGGACGTCGGCCAGCGGCGTGCGGTAGACCTCCTCACCGTGGTCGGTGACCACCCAGTCGCCATCGGGGCTGCCCGCCGGGGCAAACTCGGCCATCGGAGTGACCATGGGCGTGCCGATATCGAATGGGCCAATGGCGTTGACCTGGTGGAACATGCCGTGGTTGTCGCCCATGAGCGCGGTGTTGGCCATGTTGCCCACGTGCTCCTCGGGCGGTTGGTCGGGACCGTAGGGCCAGTAGCGGATACCGCCCCCGTCCACATCGTTGAGCCACCAAATGGCCGTGGCCTGCGGGAACGACAGGTCTTCGAACAGACCCGACCACAGCATGGCCCTAAGCAGCCACATCGGGGTGTTGGTGCGGTCGCGGCCCGCGAAGCGGGGGTTGTCGGTGTGAGCCGGCCCGGCTTGGGGAATGGCCATCATCTGGTTCACATACACGCTGTGGGGCTCCACGATTTCGGCGTTGTAGAAGGCTTTGGCTGAGTCGATGTAGGCCGGATTGCTCAGAAACACCTCCGACCCCGGCACGGCGATGGTCTCGTTCACCCAGTCGTCCCGGAACCACAGCGGACGGGTGCGAGCGTGGGGATCGGCCCCAGGGTTGTACCAACCCCCCAACGGCACATAGGGGGCCTCTTGGGCCAGCAGCTTGATCGCAGCCCCGACATCGTCGAGCACATCAGTCAGCAGAATCGGCGGGTCTGAAACATGCATCGCCCCCGACGGTACCATTCGATATGACGTCGTAGCGTAAGCCGCATCCACGAGCTGGGCTTGACCGCGATGAGATCGTGGCCGAAGCCATTCGCATCGTCGAGTCAGAAGGTCCCGCGGCACTCACCATGCGCCAGCTGAGCGCGAGGCTCGGGGTGAACCCGAACACCGTCTACTGGCACGTCGGAAACCGCGAGAGCCTTTTGTCCGCGATGGTCGCGAGAAGGCCGAAGGGATCGCAGGGGTCCAGCTCAAGGGCAGCACACCTCGCGCTCGGGTGGCCGATGGAGTCCATCGAGCGCGGGCGGCCATCGCCACGAGCGCATCGGTTGCCATCCTCGCGTTCGAGATCGGGGCCGAGAACCAGTTGATCCGCCCGCTCGCGGTGGCGATCGCATCGGAGATCGAGGCCGCAGGCGTGGACGGTCTCGACGCAGGCTTCGCCACCGTCTCGCTCCTCGCAGTGGTCTCAGGCTTCACCACGGTAGAAGTGCGACGCCCGGAACGAGCAGCCGACGGGCCGGCTCCAGATGCTCTGTCGGAAGGGGCGTGGCGAGGGCTGACGGACTTCGATCACCACGATGCCGCGTTCGACCTGGCAATAGAGGCGATTCTCGACGCCGTCCTCCCTGCCAGCTAGAGGCCGGCTCGCGACCTCACCATGGCGAGGCATCCAGGGCAGTTCAAAGTGCATTCTGCCAGTCATCGATGGTGGTCTGCGGTGCCGTCGCGTAGGTCGCGGCCACGATGGCCTCGAATTCGCTGGCAATAGCCGCATGTTCGTTGATCACGTTGTGCCCCTCCCGGGCATCTGCGTCACAGTCGGCGAGAAACGCGTCGAACTCGGCCGGTGGGAGGGTCTCTCCGTTACGCCGGGTGGAGCGGTCGTAGCGCCACCGGCGGGTGCGGACGCAGAAGCGCTGGGGCCAGCCGCCGCCGTCGGTCCACAAGCCCTTGCCGAGGGCGGCCATTGCGGCCATGCCCGACAGTCCGAACCCAATGGCCGAGATAAGGTGATCCGGCTCTTCGCCAGACACCAGCGACCGCCCGTCGCCCACTCGAGCTTCGAGGCCGCACAGGTCCAGCAGCGTCGGACCGAGGTCGACCCCGGAAGCGAGCTCTCGATTCACCGCGCCGGCATCCAACTCACCGGGCCACGACAGCAAGAAGGGAACGCGGTGCGACCACGGCGAGAAGGTCTGCTTCGAGTAGGCCCCGCCAAGCTCGCCCAGGTGGGCGCCGTGGTCGCTGCTGAACACAATGATCGTGTCCCCTCGCTGCCCCTGGCGGTGCAGCGCCGCCAAGATCTCACCGATCTGGTCATCGATCCAGTTCGTGAGGCCGTGGTAACGGGACTGGGCGGCGACTATCTGTGCCGGCGTGAGATCGCGGGGCGGGATCTGACCGAAGACCCTCTCGAACTCCGAGAGCCCCTCGGTCGGGCCGAAAGCATCGAACGAGTCGGGCCAGGGTGCATCGTCGTACTTCGACGCCCACGGTTCCGGTGCGACCACCGGCGTATGGGGTTGGAGGAAGCTAACCCGCAGCAGCCAGGGCTGGTCGGTCGGTCTCTCCCGCTCGAGCCAGTTCACCGCATTGTCGGTGAGACGCCGCGCCGGGAAGGCGAGATCGTCTGGCCAGGTCGCGGCGTTCATGCTTACTCCCTCGGTAATCAGCCCGAGCCGGTCGCGGTTCTCACCGGTGGCGATCATCAGCTCAAACTGGTCGGCGCCGTCGTATTCTGATCGTTCGAACCCGAGGAGAGCGTCGGGGACGTGCTCCTTGCCGAGGTTGACCGTGCGATAGCCAGCCCGTGTGAAGACTTCGGTAAACGACTCGACCGGGACTGCGGCACCAATACCTCGACCGTGGTTGTGGTAGATCCCCGTGGTGGTCGGCAACAGCCCGGACTTGTATGCCGACCGGGCCGACACGCACACCGGCGAGTCGACATAGAACCGGTCGAAACGCACGCCTTCCTCGGCGATCGAGTCGATGTTGGGTGTCTCGATCGGCGCGTATTCGTTGCCGTAAACACCGACCGCGTCTGAGCGCAGTTCGTCGCACATGATCCACAACACGTTCGGCTGCCTAGGGCTCATGACTCTCCTTGAGGCCACCAAATGCTGGCTGAGGAAGAGCGTCGATGCCTAGCAGGACACCCTGACCAATTTGCAGACGGACCACTACCATCGGGGATCTGGAGTCCGCGAGCCACCGACCGAGCTGAGGAGCCCCGGATGCCGCGACGAGTCGGCAAGAAGCAAACACTCCCTGGGATGACAGAGGACCACGCCGATCCGTCCGAAGCCAGCGCCTTGAGCGACCAAATCCTGGCTGCGGAGGCTGAGCGCCAAGCAGAACTGGCCGCAGAACCGGTGATCCTCGACGACGAGCAGCTTCCCGGGGTCGGCGCCAAAGAAATCTCGGTGAAAGAAGCCATCTCAATTGGCGGGGTGTCCACCATCGTTTTGCTGGGAGCCCTCGACGCCACCGACGCCCTTGGAATCAGCGCACTGGGACTCCTGGGCCCTGACATCCAAGAATCGCTGGGGGTCAGCGACGCCGTTCTGGGCACCATCACCGCGGGGGGCAACGTGTTCATCGTGGCCGGCGGCCTGTTGCTGTCCCGGATCGCCGACAACAGCAACCGGGTCAGATTGGTGGCTCTGGCCACCATCTTCTGGTCGGCCATGACCTTGTTGCTCGGTTTCATGCAAACCGCGTTCTGGTTCTTCATCGTCAATTGCGCCATCGCCTTCGGCCGATCGCAGACCCATCCGGTGCAGGGCGCCATCATGGCCGACAGCTATCCCATCGAGGCCCGAGCCCGGGTGTATGCCGCCAAGGACGTGGCTGGTCGATCGGGTGCATTCATCGCTCCGTTGGCCGTCGGCGGGCTGGTCTCGTTGATCGGCGGAGACGATGCCTGGCGCTGGGGGTTCATCGCCGCGTCGATCCCCACGCTGATCGTCGGCGCGGCCATCCTGTTCCTCACAGACCCGCCGCGGGGACAGTTCGAGCAGCGCTCCACTATTGGCGAAACGCTCACCGATATGAAGCCGGGACCAATCTCGCTCGGTGCCGCCTTCCAGCGGCTCTTCAAGGTGCGGACCATGAAGTGGGCGCTGATGGCCGCAGTGGCCCTCGGCTTCAGCCTGATATCCGACGGACTCTTCCTCAATCTCTACCTCGACGAGCGCTTCGAACTCGGACCGTTCGAGCGGGCCCTGGCCAACAGCACGCCCGGGGTGATTGCCCTGTTCATGATCCCCTTTGTGGCCAAGTGGTACGACGGCTTCTACCGCCGCACCCCACCGCAGGCCATGGCCTTGCTAGGGGCGCTGTTCTTTCCAATGGCGTTTTTCACCGTGCTCCAGCTTTTGATGCCATCACCGGTGAGTTTCGCGGTGATGACCGGGCTCAAAGCGCTGTTCGCCGCTCCGGCCCTCTCGCTCTTGGGGCCGACCCTGGCCAACATCAACCCCTATCGCATGCGGGCGCTGGGCTCGGCCATTGGGACTTCGCTGGTATTCGGGGTCGGCGGTCTCGGCGGGGCCACCTTGATGGGCCTCATCTCCGATGCCACTTCGCCCCGCACCGCCCTGTTGGCCGTTGTTCCCGGAGCCATGATCGTGGGCGGTCTGTTGACCATCAACGGCGCCCGGCACATCCGGGCCGACCTCACCCTGGTGGTCGAGGAGATTCAGGAGGAGAAGGCCGAGCGAGACCGGATGAGAGCTGACCCCAGCGACATCCCGGTGCTCCAGCTCCACAACATCGACTTCTCCTACGGCCCAGTGCAGGTTCTGTTCGACGTCGATCTCGAAGTGGCCCGAGGTGAGACCTTGGCTCTGCTCGGCACCAACGGCGCGGGCAAGTCAACCGCCCTGCGGGTGGCCGCCGGCCTTGGTATTCCCTCCCGGGGAGTAGTGCGGCTCAACGGCCGCAACATGACCTTGGCGTCGCCCGAGCAGCGAGTGAGGGAGGGCGTCTTCTTGCTGCCGGGCGGCCAAGGAGTGTTTCCCCACCTCACAGTGCTCGAGAACCTAGAGACATCGGCGGCAGTCATCCGCAGCGGCGCTGGCACCAAGCCCGACATCGCCGAGCGGTTAGATCGGGCGTTCGAACTGTTCCCGGTGCTCGCCCAGCGGCCAAAGGCGTTGGCTCACGACCTCAGCGGCGGGCAGCAGCAGATGCTGGCCCTAGCCCGGGTGATCATGCACGACCCAGAGGTGCTCATCATCGACGAGCTCTCCCTTGGCCTCGCTCCCGTCGTCGTCCAAGATCTGCTGACCGTGGTCCAACGTCTCCGCGACGCTGGCCAGACGATGATCATCGTGGAGCAGTCGCTCAATGTCGCCCTTACACTGGCCGATCGCGCCGTGTTCATGGAAAAGGGCCATGTGCGGTTCACCGGGTCGGCCCAGAGCCTCTTGGAGCGCGATGACTTGGCCCGCGCCGTGTTCTTGGGCCGCGACGCGGCTACCGGACGGCAAACTAATCCGGACGAGACCTGATGCTGGCCATCACGCTGACCAGCCAGATCGTCTACCTCGGGGTGATCGACGGCTTGCTCATCGGCTTGCTGGCTCTCGGCGTCGTGCTGATCTACCGGGCTAGCGGGGTCATCAACTTCGCGGTGGGAGCGCTCGGCATGCTGTCGGCCAGCCTGCTGGCCCTGTTGGTGCTCACCTACGGCTGGCCATTCTGGCCCGCGGCCATTATCTCGGTGGTAGCGGGCGGCCTGGCCGCCGCCGCTCTGGAACTCACCGTGATCACCCGGCTGTTCCGCGCCCCAAGGGTCATTCTCCTGGTCGCCACCATTGGAATCGCCCAATTCTGCGAGCTGCTCCAGGTCGCGCTGCCCGACATCGAAGTGTCGATAGCGAGCCGGTACCCGGTGGCGCTCTCCGGCCGGTGGGAGATTCTCGGGCTCCGAGTGCGTGGCGCCGAGCTGATCGTGATCATCGTTGTCCCCGTCCTCACCGCGGCCCTCACCTACTATCTCCAGCGCACGGCGCAAGGACGGGCAGTTCGGGCCGCGGCCTCCAACCCCGACCTGGCCCGGCTCACCGCCATCAGCCCCAAGATCATCTCGACCATCACTTGGATCATTGCGGGTCTGCTGGCGGCGGTGGCGTTGATCTTCGTGGCGGGAATCAACGGCCAACCCAGCGGCTTCCGGTCGCTGGGGGCGGCCACCCTGGTCCAGGTTCTGGCCGCAGCCCTGATCGGGCGGCTTCGCAACTTCCCGATGGCGATGATCGCCGGAGTGGCCCTCGGCCTGCTCCGATCGCTTCTGGTGTTCAACTGGCCGACCACCGTGGGGCTCTACGACGGATCGCTCTTCCTGATCGTCATCGCTACCACACTGGTGGCCAGCCAGCGACTCTCGGGCACCGACGAGTCGTTCTCGTTCGTGCCCACCACCCGCCCGCTTCCCCACGCGGTGGCCCGCCTCTGGTGGGTCCGCCACTCCTCCCGCATCGGCATTGGCCTGCTCATTGCGGGCGCGGCCATTCTCCCCTTCCTGGTTACCCTGGCATCGCGCCAACTCCTGTTCAGCGAAGTGCTGCTTTTCGCCCTGATCGGAATCTCGTTGGTGGTGCTCTCAGGATGGACCGGCCAGATCTCGCTGGGGCAGGCCGCGCTGGCCGGCATCGGCGGTCTGACCACCGCTGCGCTGGTGGCGGGGCGCGATATCGGGGTCGGCGTTGGCGGAACGTCGTTCACCCTCCCCCTTCCCCACCTCCACTTCTTGTTGGCCCTGCTGGCGGGCGCGGCCGTAACAGGCGCCGTCGCGGTGATCATCGGGTTGGGCGCGTTGCGGATTCGGGGCTTTCACCTCGCCATCGCCACTTTGGCGCTGGCCCTCCTGGGGCAGCAATTTCTCTGGCGGCGACCATTCCTGTCCGGCGATTCCTACACCGTTTCCCTCCCCCGAGCCACGGGACCAGTCGACCTGGCCGACCAGCGCAACTACTACTTCTTCTCCCTGATTGCCCTGGTGGTGGTGATCATTCTGGTGGCCAGGATGCGAGGCACTGGGGTTGGGCGCCGGTGGCTGGCGGTACGAGACAACAGCACCGCCGCGTCGGCGTACACGATCTCGCCATCTCGAGCGGGAATTCAGGCGTTCGTGGTTTCCGGGGTGATCGCCGGCCTCGGCGGTGGTCTGTTGGCCGGGCTGTACGTTTCCATCGGGCTGACCGAGCGATTCCAGCTCCAAGATTCCATCAAGGTTGTCGCCATCGCGGTGATCGGGGGCGCGGGCACCGTGGTCGGGCCGATTCTCGGCGCCCTGTGGATCGTGGGCCTCCCCGCGGTCTGGCCAGCCAACGACTTGGTACCGCTCTTGACGTCATCAATCGGGTTGCTGATTCTCCTGATGTACTTTCCCGGCGGGTTCGCCCAGGTGGTGCTCACCGCACGCGACCGCTTCCTGGCCTGGTATGCCGACCGTCTTCGCGAACCCGGGCCGCCGTTCAAACGCGAGGTGGCCAGCGTGGTTTCTCGATCAGGGGCCACTCCTGCCTCCTCCGGATCGGTGCTGGTTGCCGAGGAGGTGACCGTAGCTTTCGGAGGCCTGACCGCAGTGGACAACGCCTCTATTCGAGTCGATGCCGGGGAGGTGGTGGGCCTTATCGGAACCAACGGGGCGGGCAAGACCACACTGATGAATGCCATCAGCGGATTCGTCCCGAGCTCCGGTCGAATCGAGCTCGAGGGCCGTCCCGTCGAGAAAATGGCCGCCGACCGGCGAGCTGCGCTCGGTTTGGGCCGAGCGTTTCAGCAGTCGCGGCTGTTTCCCGATCTGACCGTGCTCGAGACCCTGGCGGTGGCGGCCGAATCGCGCCAGCGAACCTCGTTCACCACCGCGGTGGCCCATCTTCCCACCGGCTATCGCCGCGACCGGGCCCAGCGAGCTCACGCCCAAGACATCGCCGACTTCCTCGGACTCGGCCCCTACGCCGACAAGTTCACCTCCGAGCTTTCCACCGGCACCCGTCGCATCGTCGAACTCGGCTGCCTTTTGGCTCTAAAAGCTCGAGTGCTGTGCCTCGACGAGCCCACCGGGGGGGTGGCCCAGCGCGAGGTCGAGGCGTTCGCCCCCTTGTTGTTGTCGATCAAAGACCTGCTCGGCGCCGCCATGCTGGTGATCGAACACGACATGCCCATGATCATGCAGATCAGCGACCGGATCTACTGCCTGGAGGCAGGCCGCGTGATCGCGGTGGGCTCGCCCGCTGAAGTTCGCGCCAATCCGGGGGTCATCGCTTCCTACCTCGGTACCGATGAGCGGGCCATCCGCCGGTCGGGGGCAGCCGCTTCACACCAAGAAGCTCATTTTCCAGCGACGACTACTGTTCCCAACGAGGGGGAATCATGAAAAAGCAGCTCGTTCTCTTCGCAGCCTTCGTCCTGCTGGTTGCGGCCTGTGGTGGGGGTGACTCCGGCAGCGAGGCCAGCAATAGGGCCAGCGATAGGGACAGCGCCGCGCCCGACGCCCCACCCGCGACCCAAGCTGCCGAGGCCCCCGCGCCCGATGACACTGGCACCTCCGATGACACTGGCACCAGCGATAGCACTGGCACACCGCAACCAACGGGTGACGACGGGGCTGGCGATGCCCCCGAAGACACCGCCAGCCCAGAGCCCTCCGATGATGTTTCAGCGGACGAGGAAGTGGCGGCCATCTCCGATCCCGTCTTCCAGCCGACGTGCCGGGGGGAAGGTGACCTGAGCGCCACCGCCACCGGCGTCACCGCAGAGACGATCAAGATCGGCGCACCCCAGGTTGACTACGAGGAACTGGCCAACCTGGGCCTTGCTCGGATCGACCGAGGCGGCTATGACGTCATCTATGAGGCTCTGACCGCCGAACTCAACGCCAACGGTGGCATCTGCGGCCGCATGCTCGAGACCGTGACCTACAAGTTCCTCCCCTTCGGTACCGACACCTCGCTAGCCGGTTGCGTGTACTTCACCGAGGACGAGGAGGTCTTTGCGGTCTTGGGCAGCTTCACCAGAGTGGCAGCCGGAAATATCTGTGTAACGGAGACCCACAACACGGCACTCATTGGTGCTCCGTTCACCGCCGATGATCGAGCCCGGGCCAATGCCCCCTGGGTGAGCCTGGGAATCGCCACCGACCGGGTGCTGGAGGTGTTCGTGTCCGCCCTGGACAAGGCTGGCCTGCTCGCCGATGCCGGGAATGTGGCCGTACACTCCGGTGCCGGACGCCAAGAATTGGTTGACAACGTGCTCGTCCCCGCCCTTGAAGCCGCTGGGGTGGACGTTGCCGAGCGGACCGTGATTGATGTTCCCGCGGGCGACACCCAAGCCGGGGCGGCGGTGTGGCGTACGTTCGTGGAGATCTACCGGAACGCCGACATCAACACAGTCTTCCTCGATGGCGACAGCATCTTCGGGGTAGAGCAGCTCATCCAGGGCGGCCTCGATGTCACGCTGTTCAACGCGGAACGCAACACGTTCACCTTTGGGTTGCAAGACTCCAGCGACCCCGGCTATTTCGAGGCTTACACACTCGGCTCGCCCTACACCGCCGAGGACAACAACCCGAGGATGGAAGACTGCATTCAGGGCTTCGAGCGCCAATCGGGCATTGAGGTGATTCCCAATTCGCTGTTGCCGGAGGAGGAGACCAACTGGTTTATTCCGGTGCGAAACGTTTGCCAGGTATTCGACCTCTTCGTACAGCTGGCCGCAGCCGCCGGTCCAAATCTCAACAACGAGACCTTGCAGGCGGCGATCGACAGCTTCGGGCCAATCGAGCTGCCCAACGAGGCGTTCGCGTCGCTAGGTGTCGGCAAATACGACACCCGAGATGGCGTTGTTCTCATGAAATGGGATCCCAAAGCCGGTGATGAGGACGGTGGCGAATTCGTCGTTTACTCCGACTTGATCGACACCGCGGGCTGACCGATGAAGAAAACCACACGCCCCAACGTTTTGTGGGTGTCATTCGAGGACTGCTCGCCCCGGTTCGGCTGCTACGGCGACCCGGTGGCCCGCACCCCCAACCTCGACCGGCTGGCCTCAGAGGGCGGCCTCTGGACCAAGGCCTTCACCACTGCGCCAGTGTGCGCTCCGTCTCGCAGTGCGGTGATCATTGGTATGCACCCGGTGACGCTCGGCACCCACCACATGCGCACCAACAGCGGCCCGCATCACGGCGGGAAGGGCGTCCCCCGCTACGAGGCGGTTGTCCCCCACTATGTGCGCTGCTTCCCCGAATACCTGCGGGCGGCCGGCTACTTCTGCACCAACCGCAGTAAGACCGACTACCAGTTCATTCCGCCCATCACTGCCTGGGACTTGCCTGGCGGCCACTGGCGCGACCGGCCTGATCCCGACCAACCGTTCTTCTCGGTGTTCAACCTGGACGAAACCCATGAGATGGCGGGATGGGAGGGGAGCTTCTTCGGCGACAACGACATCGACCTGGGTTCCATCGAAGTGCCGCCCTATTTCCCCGACACTCCTCGGGTGCGGGAGTCGCTGGCCCGGGTGTACACCGCCATCGAGCACTGCGACCGGCGGCTGGGCGACATTCTCGCCGAACTAGACGAGGACGGACTGGCCGACTCCACCGCGGTGTTCGTGTGGACCGACCACGGACCGCTGCCTCGGGGCAAGCGGTGGCCCTACGACAGCGGCATCCACAGCCCCCTCATCGTCCGCTGGCCAGGGATGATCGAACCCGGGACGGTCAGCGACGAGCTGGTTAGCACCATGGACTTGGGGCCGACGGTGCTGTCGATCTGCGGCACCGAAGTGCCCCGACACCTTCACGGTCGGCCGTTCGTCGGCCCCGATGCCCACGGAGGGCGCGACTACGTATTCATCTCCCGAGATCGCTACGACGAGATGTACGACACCGTGCGGGCCAGCCGGGACCAGCGGTTCAAGTACATCCGCCATTACGACCCCGCCCGGCCCTACATGATGTGGAACTCCTTTCGGAACAACCACCCCATCATGCAGGAGATGTGGCGGCTGTACGCGGCGGGCGAACTTGAAGGCCCCCCGGCGCAGGCCATGGCCGACAAACGCCCGGCCGAGGAGCTGTACGACACCGAGGCCGACCCCCACGAGATTCACAACCTGGCCGACGACCCGGCCTTTCGCGAGGTGCTGGAGCGCCACCGGAATGCACTGGAGCAGTGGCAGCGCGAAGTGGGCGATCTGGGCATGATGCCCGAGGAAATGATGGTGGCCCAGATGTGGCCGGGAGGAGTGCAGCCCACCACCGACGCCCCCAAGTTCATCGTGGTGGGCGCCGAGTACCACGGCACCGAGGCCAGCCCCGAAGGCGGCTCGTTCAAGGGCCCGGCCATCCTCCAGATGCAGAGCAGCACCCAGGGGGCCTCCATCGCCTACACCTTCGAAGACGACCCCTTGCCCGACCCGCCGGCCGATCTCGATGCCCAGTTTGCGGCCGCGCTGGGCCACGACCCCCGCGGCGGCGACCCCCCACGCCGCCTGCTCTACCACGAGCCCCTGCGGCTGCCCATCGGCGAGACCCGCATCCGAGCCGTCGCCCACCGCATCGGCTACCGGCGCAGCCCCGAGTCAGTGGCCACGTTCATCGTCGAATAAATGGCCCATACTTGAAGCAATCGGCGAAGGAACCACCCTTATGCGAATCCTCTACATCGACATCGACACCCTGCGGGCTGATCACCTGGGGTGTGCGGGGTATCACCGCAACACCACCCCGAACATCGACGCGCTGGCCGCCGAGGGGGTGCGGTTCTCAAACGTGTATGCGTCCGACGTGCCCTGTCTGCCGAGCCGCACCGCGCTCATCACCGGGATGTTCGGGATCCGCAACGGGGTGGCCAACCACGGGGGGATGGCTGCCGACCTGCGGCCCCAGGGGGCGGAGCGCAGCTTCTTCTCCGGCATAGCGGCCAATTCCTGGGCGTCTCGCTTCTACTGGTCGGGATACCACACCGCGTCGATTTCCAGCTTTCCGTTCCGCCATTCGGCCACCTGGTGGAACAGCGGATTCATGGAGTCACTGAACCTGATGCGGGGCTTCGGCGGCGAGCGGGCCGACCAGGTGCTGCCCGGAGCGCTGCGCTGGCTCAACGACAACGCCGCCCAAGAAGACTGGTTCCTCCACGTACACCTTTGGGATCCCCACACCCCCTACAACGCCCCTGAGGAGTACGGGAACCCGTTCGAGGGCGATCCGTCCCCGGCCTGGCATACCGAGGAGGTGCGGGCCCGCAACTGGCCGCTGGCCGGCCCGCACTCCGCCCAGGAGCCCTGGGGATTCAAGCCCGACGAGTGGGGTCCTCCTCCGCCCCGCCACCCCTGGAACCTGTCGAACATGGACGAGGTGAAGCAGACTTTCGACGGCTACGACACCGGAATCCGCTACGCCGACGACGCGGTGGGAACGCTGGTCAACACGCTGGCCGACCACGGCGTGCTGGACGACACCGCCATCCTTGTCTCCTCCGACCACGGCGAGGCCTTCGGCGAGCTGGGCGTATACGCCGACCACCAGGGCGCCGACGAGGCAACCTGCCACATCCCCTCAGTGCTGCGCTGGCCGGGAATCGAGCCCCAAGTCCACGACGGGCTGCTCTACCACCTTGACATCGGCGCCACCGTCGTCGACCTGGCCGGTATCGACATCCCCTTCGGATGGGACGGCCGGTCGGTCGCCGAGGATGTCCGCTCCGGCAATCACGGCGGACGGGACTACCTGGTGTTGTCCCAGGGGGCTTGGTCGGTGCAACGGGGGGTCCGCTGGGGCGACCACCTCTACCTCCGCACCTGGCACGACGGCTACCACGCGGCCTGGAACGAGGAGATGCTGTTCGACATCGCCGCCGATCCCCACGAGACCACCGATCTGGCCGACCAGGCCCCCTCGGTGCTGGCCGAGGGCCAAGACCAACTGCTGTCGTGGACCGACGACCAGATGACCCGCAGCTACTCCCCCGTCGATCCCCTAAAGATCGTGTTGGCCGAGGGCGGCCCTTTCCATTGCAAAGGGCACCTGCCCGAGTACCTGGAGCGGCTCGAAGCCACCGGCCGGTCAGACGCGGCGGCAATCCTGCGAGAGCGCCATCCAGTCGACCCCACATCCACCGGCCTGTCTGGGATCCCCAATGATGTGCTGGAGAGCCTTGGAGTCAACGACTAGTGCAGCTATTGCCCGGACGGGCCATCACCGGGATGTCGGCCATCTTGTTGCCCCATCTCGACTCGGCCACGGTGGACTGGGTCTCACTGGATGCCCACATCGCCCGCACCCACGAGGCGGGGCTCACACCAGCGGTGAACATGGACACCGGCTACGTCCAGCTACTCGACACCGACACTCGGGCGCAGGTGCTAGACCGCGCCTCGGCCATCGCCGGGAGCGATTTCGTGGCCGGGGCCTTCGTTGCTGACGAGCCAAAGGCGGCATTCGACCTCGATGCCTACCGGCGAGCCGCCGATGAGATCACCCTCCGGGGCGGGCTTCCCGTGATCTTCCCGTCGCATGGATTGAACAACCACGGCGACGCCGCCTGGCTCGACGCCCACGGCCAGATTGCCACCCATCTGGACCGGTTCATCGGGTTTGAGCTCGGCCCCATGTTCGTGCCCTACGGGCGCATCGTGTCGCTGGACACCTATCGAGGACTGTTGGAGCTGCCTCAGTGCATCGGGGCCAAGCACTCGTCGCTCAACAGGGAACTGGAATGGGACCGGCTGGCGCTGCGAAACGAGGTGCGCCCGGACTTTCTGGTGCTCACCGGCAACGACCTGGCCATCGACATGGTGATGTACGGCTCCGACTACCTGCTGGGCCTCTCCACCTTCGCCCCCGACCAGTTCGCCGAGCGCGACCGCCTGTGGGCCGAAGGTGACCCTGGCTTCCACCAGCTCAACGACATACTCCAGTATTTGGGCCATTTCACCTTCCGCCCGCCGGTACCGGCCTACCGCCACAGCGCGGCCATGTTTTTGGAGATGCGAGGCTGGGCCAATAGCGAAGCCGTCCCCCGCGGCGCCCCCACCCGTCCCGACAGCGATCGCGAGATCCTGCGCGACATCGGCGAGCGCCTCGGAGTGCTCTAGCTGATGCCCCGGTTCAAGCAGGTGAAAAACCTGACCAGCTTGGCCGCGCTGCGCGACTACTTGGGAGATCTCGGGATCGAGATTCCAATCGACGACGAGGTGGACCCCGCCGGCGCGCTGGCCCGGCCGATGGAGATCACCGACGGCTCAGCCGGCACCTACATCTCGCCCAATCGCTGGGCGGTACTGCCCATGGAGGGCTGGGACGGAGAAACCGACGGGAGGCCGTCTGATCTGGTCCGCCGCCGCTGGGACCGATTCGCGACCAGCGGCGCCGGCTTGGTCTGGGGCGAGGCCACCGCGGTGCGTCCCGACGGTCGAGCCAACCCCCGCCAGCTGGTGCTGAGTGAGACCACCGTTGATGATCTCGCTGCCCTACGAGATCGGCTCGACCCCTCACAAGTGACGGTGCTCCAACTCACCCACTCCGGGCGCTATGCCCGGCCCACCGCGACGGGTCCGGCCCCCAAAACGGTGTACCAGCACCCCCTGCTGGATGCGCGGGTGGCTTCAGGACAGGCCGAGGTACTCACCGATGACGAGCTCGACGAGCTGGTCGAGCAGTTCATTCACCGAGCGGTGCTGGCCCGCCAAGCCGGGTTCGACTTTGTGGACATCAAGGCCTGCCACGGCTACCTGGGCCACGAGTTCCTATCCGCCATCGACCGCCCCGGTCCCTACGGTGGCGATCTGGAGGGCCGCACTCGCTTCCTGCGATCCATCATCACTGGTATCCGCGCCAAAGCCCCCTCCCTGGGCGTGGCTGTGCGCCTGTCGCTGTTCGACTTCGTCCCCCATACCGCGGGCACCGGCGGCGTCGGCACCCCCGAAATTCTCGACCCTTACCCGCTGGCCTTCGGCGGCGACGGATCGGGAGTGGGCGTCGACCTGACCGAAACCCACCAGTTGCTCGACATGCTGGCCGAGTTGGGCGTCGGATTGGTGTGCGCCTCAGCGGGCAGCCCTTACTACGTGCCCCACATCCAGCGGCCCGCCTACTTCCCACCCTCCGACGGCTATCAGCCCCCTGAAGACCCCTTGGTCGGCGTGGCCCGCCTGATCGACGCCACCGCTGAAATAGCCAGCCAGCATCCGAACATGACGGTGGTGGCCGCAGGCCTGTCGTACCTCCAGGAATGGCTGCCCGCCGTTGGCCAAGCCCTGGTGGCCGCGGGGACCGCCGACGCCGTCGGCCTGGGCCGCATGATCCTGTCGTACTCGCACCTGCCAGCCGATGTGCTGGCCGGTCGTGAGCTCGACCGCCGCCTCATCTGCCGCACCTTCTCCGACTGCACCACCGCCCCCCGCAGCGGACTGATCTCGGGGTGCTACCCACTGGACGACTTCTACAAGCAGCGAGAAGAACGCATTCAGCTCGCGGCGTTCAAGAAAGAGGCCAAGGCCCGCCTGCGCTGAACGCCGAGAATCAAGTCAGCCCTCGGGGGGAGGCCGGAGCGCCCCCAGGCAAAAGCCCCATAGTCCATCGAACCGGGTGTGAGTGGAGCCCACTCGACCGAGGGCAAAAATATGGGCGGCCAGCGAGACATCGAAGAAGAGATCGGACAGTTGCTCCACCTCGATGTCCGATCGGACTGATCCGTCGGCCACCCCGTCGGCGATGATTCCGGATATGAGCTGCCGCAGGGGATCCCAGGCCAGCCGCAGTCCTTCGGGCCGAGTGGCGGCCAATTGGTTGTGCAGAGTGGCCATAGAGCGGACGATCTTCGCTGGGGGCGCATCTTGGCCTCGAATGAAGTCCCACAGAGTCCGGACACAAGTCTCAAGCCTGACCAGCGGAGGGGCTCCACCCTGAACAGTGTCGGGGACATGTTCCACAAGCTGGGTGATCAGCTCCTCGAACAGCGCCAAGACGAGGTCGTCTTTGGAAGAGAACAGCTGGTAGAAGCGCCGCAGCGAGCCTCCCGAGCGCTGCACCACGTCTTGCACGGTGAAATCCACCGATCCCTCCTCTTCGAGAAGGGCCAGCGCGGCGTGAACAAATTCGCCGCTGCGTGCCAAGGCCTGGACCCGAGCGCTGTCCAACGACCGCTCGAGCATTCGCTGTTCCCAAGAACTGAGCGCAGCCAGCTCGGAATCTACGTTCTCTACCTGGATATCTATGTTCTCAACATCGACATCTTTGTTCTCAGTGTCAATATCTATGTTCTCAGGCATGTCTTTCCTGTTCTCATAGTTGATATTGTAGTTCTCGCGTGCAAGAATGGGGTTCTCACCAAGGAGAAGCGGGTTATGTCACCCTCCACACTAGCCACCGCGATCGACCTGACCGACATGGACATGTTCGCCGTACGCGAGCCCTACGAGGTGTATGACGAGCTGCGAGCCCACTCCCCCATCTGGCGCCATCCCGCAACCGCCACCCATGAGGAGCCATTCTGGCTGGTCACATCCCACGACCTCATCACCAAGGCCCACCGGATGGGCCCGGTGCTCTCCCATCAAACCGGTCCGGGCCGAGACGGTGCCGGCGGAATCACCCTCCCCGACGTCGAGATGGGCCCCGGAATCATGATGATCATGACCGACCCGCCCGATCACACCCGCTACCGAAAGCTAGTGAGCAGGGGGTTCACCCCTCGGATGGTGCGCAAGCTGGAGGACTGGCTCCGCATTCGCAGCCACCTCATCATCGATGCGCTCGACGGTCGCTCTGAGGGCGATTTCGTGGTCAACTTGGCCTCCGAGCTTCCACTCATGGCCATCGCCGAGATCATCGGGGTCCCCCAGGAAGACCGCCACAAGCTGTTCGAGTGGACAAATTCGGCCATCGGGCGGTTCGATCCCGAATTCCTGAACGAGCACGATCCCTACTCGCCGCAAAATGGGACGATGGACGCCTTCAACATGACCATCTACGCCCAGCAGCTCACCGAGGAGAAGCGCCGCTGCCCCCGCGACGACCTGATGACCAAGCTGGCGCAGGCCGAGGTGACCATGGCCGACGGGTCGGTAACCGAACTCAACGATCTGGAGCTATCGCTCTTTTTCACCTTGCTAGTGATCGCCGGCAACGAAACCACCCGCAATTCAATCACCCACGGGCTGGTCGCCTTCCAAGAGTTCCCCGATCAGTGGGAACTGCTGCGCCGTCATCCCGAGCTGATGCCCAGGGCGGTGGACGAGATTCTGCGATACGGCACACCGGTCCGGTACTTCCGCCGTACCGCGGCTGAAGACCTGGAACTGGGCGGGGCGCAGATCCGAGCGGGAGAAAAGATTGCGCTGTGGTACACCGCGGGCAACCGCGACCCCGAGGTGTTCGACGACCCCCACCGCTTCGACATCACCCGCACGCCGAACCCCCACCTGGCCTTCGGCGGCGGTGGCGCCCACTATTGCCTGGGCGCCAACCTGGCCAAGCTGGAGTTGGAGGTCATGTTCGAAACGCTGATCAACCGCCTCCCCGACATCGAGGTGATCGGCCCACCCGAGCGGCTGCGCGATCTCACCATCAACGGAATCAAGCACCTCCCGGTGCGCTACGGTCCGGTGGTCGCCGCCCAGGCTGCCTAGCTTTTTTCGCTCCTTCCCCCCGATACTGTGGGGTCCGGACTCAGCAGCAAAGGCAGGCGAGAAGTGCCCGATCTCCTGGTAGAAAAGCGCGACCACATCGTCACCGTCACCCTCGACCGCCCCCCGGTCAACGCGGTCACCACCGCCACCATGGCCGAGATCCGAGATGTGTTCTCCACATTGGGCGACGACCGGGATGTGCGGGTCGCCATCTTCACCGGTGCCGGCGACAAGTCGTTCGTAGCGGGCGTCGATCTGAAGACCTCTGGAACCGAGCCCCGCGACCAACGACCCCCCAAGGAACTTACCGACCCTGGATTGGTGGCCCGAGAGGCCATGTGGGCCATCATCGACTGTGCTGTACCGGTGATCGGGGCCATCAACGGCTACGCGCTGGGCGCCGGTCTGGCCTATGCAGCCTGCTGCGACATGCTGGTGGCCTCCGAGAACGCCCGCTTCAGTACTCCCGAAATAAATGTCGGGCTGCTCGGGGCCAGCGCTCACCTCTCGTTGATGATGGGCCGTCACAAGGCCCGGGAGATGTTCTTCACCGGCGAGCAGGTGTCGGCCCAGGAGATGTACCGCATCGGCGCCGTCCGCGAGGTGACCTCCTCCGACAAACTCATGGACACCGCGCGGGAGCTGGCCCAAGAACTGGCCGCCAAGAGTCCCATCGCCCTGCGCATGGCCAAGGAGTCGATGAACCGGATCGAGAACATGGAACTGCGAGAGGGCTATCGAACCGAGCAGGACTACACCACCCGTCTTATGCGCTTCGACGACTCCCGAGAGGCCCGCCGCGCCTTCCGGGAAAAGCGCGACCCCGACTACAAGTGGCAATAAGGGCGATTCTGATCAGAAGAGCTTGCTGTTGTCCCAGTTGAGCATCTTGCCCACCGGGGTGAGCTCGAGGGTGGCGTTGAGGTTTCTTTCGTAATAGTCCTGGGTTTGCTGGGGCATCACGTCGCGGGCGGTTCGGTAGGGGGCATACTTCTCGTCCAGAGCCCGGGCGATCCGCTGGGCCAATTCCTCTGAGGGCTTGATCACCCGGCCGACGCACTCCACATGCACCGCCCGCAGCTCGGCCCACCTCTCGCCCGATTCCACCAAGAAGGAACAGCGCTGGTCATTGCGCACCCGTATCACCTTCTTGCCCCGAGTCACCATGTAGATCTTCTGATCCAGCACCACGTACCAGACAGGAAGGGAGATCGGCTGGCCGTTGGCCCGCAGTGTGGTCAGAGTGCCGTTCACCGAGGTCTCCAGCATCTCCCAGCACTCCTCAGACGACATCCGCACCGTGGGCCTCTTCTTCTCAGCCACCGATCAGCTCTCTCAGTTCCCGGCGGAGGATCTTGCCCGAAGCCGACTTGGGAATGGCCTCGGCAAACCGCACCTCACCCAAGTGCTTATAGGTGGCCACATGGCTAGCCACGAAGGCCTTGACCGCCTCCTCATCAAGGCCGGAATCAGCCACGGCCACCACGAACGCCAGCGGCACTTCCCCGCTCTCGTCGTCGGTTCGACCGACCACCGCGGCATCGGTGATCTGCGGATGGTCCACCAGCAGGGCCTCCAACTCGGCGGGGGCCACTTGGAATCCCTTCACCTTGATGAGCTCCTTCAGCCGGTCGACGACGTAGACATGGCCGTCATCATCAACCCGGGCGATGTCGCCGGTGTGGAGCCAGCCGTCGGGGTCGATGGTCTCGGCGGTGGCCTCTGGGTTGTTGAGGTAGCCCTTCATTACCTGGGGGCCGCGAATCCACAATTCCCCCTCGGGACCGGCCGGAAGATCCTGGCCGGAATTGGGGTCCACGATCCTGATCTCTGAGTTAGCCGCCGTCAGCCCCACCGAACCGGGCTTGTAGTTGCCCGGCGGGGTGGCGTGGGAGATCGGGCTGAGCTCGGTCATTCCATAGCCCTGCACCACCTCGCAGCCGATTCGGGCCGATGCCTCCTCGGCTACTTCGGCCCCCAGCGGCGCCGCTCCCGACAGCACCTGGCGCAGCGACGACAAATCAAAATCAGCCACTGCCGGGTGCTTGGCCAGGGCCAGCACAATGGGGGGAACGGCGAAGAACCGGGTCACCTGATGGCGCTCGATCAACGACAGCGCCTGAGCCAAGTCGAACCGGGGCATGGTCACCAGCGTGGCCCCGTGGTGCAGTTGATCGTTCATTACCACTTGCATGCCGTAGATGTGGAAGAACGGCAGCACTGCCAACACCACATCGCTGGCCTGGGACGCCACCGACGAGGCGCACTGCTCGATGTTGTTCACCAGATTGGCATGGGTGAGCATTACCCCCTTGGGCAACCCGGTGGTGCCCGAGGAGTAGGGCAGGACCACCACGTCGTCGTGGGGATCTACGTCAACCTGGGCGATCGGGTCTCCCATCAGCGACTGCATGGGAACGCCCTCGGTCGGGCTGTCGCTGTCGATCACCACCAAATCACCCGCCACACCGGCCTGGTCCATGGCCTCGCGGGTCTGAGCGGCAAACCCACCAGCGGCGAAAACCCTCCTCGCCTGCGAGTCGGTGAGCTGAAAGGCGATCTCCTCTGCTCCGTAGGTGGGATTGACCGTGGTGACCGCCCCTCCTGCGACGGCCACCGCGTGGAACACCACCGGATACCACGGGGAATTGGGCGCGATAAGCGCGACCACGTCTCCCCGCTGAAACCCGTCGGCGGCCAGTCCCCCAGCCAGGGAGTAAACCGCCTGCTCAAGCTGGCCGAACGTGAGCGACCACTCCCCCGGCCCGTCGATCACCGCCTCCTTGTCGGCCAGTTCCCCGGCCCGTTCCAGCACGAACCCGGACACTGGCCGCGAGCTCAGCGGCTCATCGGGCAACGGGCTGGAGTGGACGATCATCAAGCCTCGCTGGCCGGAATGATGCCGTGAAACGGGGTTCCAGCAGCTTCATACTCCGCCAGAATCTTGAAGAACTCCTCGCCGAAGGGACTCTCGCCCTGAAGCGGCATGGCGGCCCGGACAACGGTGAAGTCCAGCGGCGCCAGTTGGGCGGCCGCCTCAAAATGCCGGGCCGCGCCATCCTCGTCGCCGTTGCGGCGCAAGTGGGCCGCCAGGCGGAAGTGCAGCCGAGCAGCGACCTCGTCATCGCTGAGATCGGCGATCTGGCTGCTGGCATCTTCGGGGACAGCCCCGTTGTGGACCCACTCTCGGATCTGGTCGAAGTGGCCCGCGCAAGTTCGACCGGTGAACTCGCTGAGCAGGTCGCTCCCGAACTCGTAGGCGTTGGGTCGGGCAATGCGACCCTCCTCGTCGATCCACACCACCGCGGGCACATTGCTGATGGCGTACAGCTCGGTGAGGATGTGGTCGGGATCCATGAGCACCGGATAGGTGATGTTTTCGGCCAGGCTCCGCACCTCGTCGATGTTTTCGTCGATGGCCACCGCCACAACCAGGAAGCCGTCGTCGGCCAACTCGTCGTACAGTTCCTGCCACCCGGGCAGGTCGAAGGCGCATCCTCACCAACTGGAGAAGGCGACCAGCAGGCGCTTTTTGCCGGCGTAGTCCGACAGCCTGTGGCTGGTGCCGTCGAGATCGGAGAGAGTGAAGTCGGGCGCTTGGCGATCTTGCAGGGCTGCCCGGCGAGAGCCGTTGGGCTGGCCCAGCACTACGATGCCGGCGTCGGGGTCAACCACGGTGGGCTGGTCCACCGCATTGGCCACCGCGGCCAGGTCGAGCTTGTCGCCCACTTTGATGGCCGAGCCGTCTCCCACCAGCACGCACTGATCGTCGCGGCAGAGCCCCTCTGGCTTCAGCGTCCAGCCGACCGCAGCAGCGAGCCTTTCCGGGTCGATCAGCGGCCGTCCATCAGCCCACTCTCCGGTGGTGGTGGCGACCTCATCGCCGAGGACGGTGATCGTTGTCATGACGGGAACTCCTTTACTCAACGGGCTCGGTCGGAATGGGATCGCCAACCGGCAAGTAGGTTCTGACTTCGGGGAAGTACTCGTATCGGCGCACCAGCGACCCGGCTGAGTGCTTCTCGGGCGAGAGGCTGGCCCCGATCATGGCGGGGAGGTCGAACGTGCCGAGCGCCTCAGCCGCGGCCTTGAATGTCTCCGGGGTGATGTTGCCGCCGGCGGCCTCCAGGATCTTCACGGTGAGGGCGAAGGTCCGGCAGTGGTTGACCACACCGTTGACGATGTCGTCGTTGGTGGTATCGAGGGGCTCGTCGCTGGATCGCTCTTCAAACGTGGCCAGGCATTGCTGGACGCCGGGATCGGCCAGTGCTTCCTCGCTGGTCGGCTTGTTGGTGGTGACGGCAAAGGTGCGGGCCATGTACTCGTCTTCAAGGCCTTGATCGTCGGCGATGGTCAAGCGGTCGGCCGCCTGTCCATTGGTGTGGGCAATGCGAACCTCCCAGCCAATGCGCTGTACCGACCCGATGATGCCGTACACGTTGGAGAGGTTGAGGATCAGATCAACCCCGTCGGCCTCCATTCGAGTGGAGATGGCATCGGTATTCTGCTCGTTCTGAACTGTGTCAGTGGTGGGAGCACCTGGGGAATAGACACCGACGACGTTGATGCCCGCCTCTTCCAACAATGGCTGCACCGCATCGGCATACTCCTTGTCGGGAGGTGCCTCGTAGTAGACGCCCACGCGATATCCGTCGAGATCGCCGGCCCGGATCATCTCGGTTGTCCCGCCGACCCTTTGGCGGGTTTGCTTCATCTCAGTGGCGAAGAACAGGCCGTTGGACCGCTCCTGGCGCTCGGTGTTCTCCCCGAAGTGGCCCACGTAGGGGTGCCCGTGCAGCTCGGTAATGCACAGGGCGTTGTCTTCGAGGAACTGGCCGATCACCACAAACACCCTCTTGTCCTCGATCAACTCGGTACACACCCGCTCGCTGTCGGCGGTTCCAATGGGCAGGAAGGAAACCACATGGACAACAACGTTGCGGCCGTGGATGCCGCCCCGCTCATTGAGGTCTTCGGACAGGGCGGCGTACAGGTCCTGCACCGGGAAGATGCCGATGTCGATGCCGAACATCTCATTGATCTGCACCGGATCGATGGCGGCCACGCCGATGGCGATCTCGGATTCCGTTACCCCCTGGTAGCTGGCAATGAGTTCCACCGGCGTGGGGGCTGGTGTCGGCTCTGCGGGAGCCTCGGCGGGCTCCTCGGCTGGCTCGTCGGCCGGTTGTTCGGCGGGCTCCTCAGCAGGCTCCTCTGCGGGGACCTCGGCGGGCTCCTCTGCGGGCTCCTCTGCGGTTTCCTCAGCCGGTACAGCCGTCTGCTCTTGGGCCGCGGCCGGCTCCGCGGTGTCGGCCGACCTGTCATCGTCATTTCCGCCGCAGGCCGCGGCCACCAACGCCACGGCGACCAGCAGCCACCACCATTTCCTAAGGGTCTTGGAACCTCTGTTCATGCCGGGCATGTTCTTTCTCCCATGCTGTGGCTGGATAGGTGTAGGCACGTCATTTGAGCCCCAAACGAGCGTATTGCTCATCGGGAGCGTCAACCTCGTTGAGCGCGGTGTGGAGCAGATCGATCATCTCTTCGGCCGATGGCTCGCGGCTGCGGTTCTCCTGCTCGTTGGGGTCGACGTCGAGATCGAACAGGAAGTGGCGGTCGTTGCAGGCATTCACCGCTATCCACAGGGGGAGACTGTCACCCGGCTCGTAGGGCTGGCGGATCACCGGAACCTCCGAACCCGGCATGTTGTCGAGCCAGGCCCGGTGGTCGGGCGGGGGCAGACCGGGCATGCCGATGTCGCCGAACGGCATGGTGGACCACCGGTTGGACCACATGGAGATGGGGAAGTTCTCGCCCTCCGCTCCTCGGGCGTACTTGTGCTGGCCATCGGTCACCTGCACCCAGCCGCCGAATACACCGCCCAGCGCCCACTCTCTGATGGACTCGGCCTCGCCGCTCAGCAGCGGGGCCATGGAACGGCCGTGGGTTGTCTGCATCACCTCGGCATCGAAGACGTCGGCCACGGTGGCGAAGATGTCCACGTTGGTGGTCAGCGCCTCGCACGCTCCTCCCCCGGGCTTGCCCGGCCAGGAAATCAACAGCGGAGTGTGGCCCAGTGGCTCGTACTGGGGCACGCCGGGCTTGCCCCAGACATCGCGGCCCTCCCGCTCATCACCCAGGTAGTGGCCGTGGTCAGTACACACGATCAGCGCGGTGTCATCCCAAAGGTTCTGCTCGTCGAAGCGGTCGAGGATCTGACCGAACCAGTGGTCGATCATCGACAGCTTGGCCCCGTAGTTGGCCCGCACGTGGCGGCCCTCCTTCTCCGAGAAGTGGCCCGAGGCGATGCCCCCGTCAACGTAGGGCGGCCAGATGATCCACTCTTCGTCCCCCCACGGCTCGTCGTGATAGCGGCCGGCCCACGGCGCCGGCGTGTCGAACGGCTCGTGGGGATCGAACTCGTCCACGAACATGAACCACCGGTCGTGATGGGGCGTGTCCTGGGCCAAGAACCGGGCCGCCGCGCTCATCGTCATCGGCCCGGGATAATCCTCCTCGGCCCGGAAGAACGTGCGCGACCGGTCGTAGGCCCGATCGATGTCCTCAATCCCCCACATCTTGGCCCACCACCAGCCGCCCTTGCGGGCCGGTATGGTCGGAGTTCCGGCCCAGGAGGGGTCGTAGTAAGTGCGCCACGGATCGCCCTCATGGCCCCGCAAGTAGTCCCAGCAGTGGAAGTCGGTGTGGTAGTTCTCCCCGCCGGTCTCAAACAGATGGGGATGATCGGTGACCAGCGCGGTGGTCACCCCCTGATGGCGCAGTACCCGGGTGATGGGCTCCTCCCACAGCTCGATCGACCCCCACGGCTTCCACAAGAAGTCCAGCGCCCCGCACAAAATGTCGTGGCGAGCCGGCATGCACGGCAGCGACCCAGTCACATGGCGGGTGAACCGAGTAGCCCGCTCGGCGGCGAACCGGTCCAGGTTCGGCGTCTCGAACTCGGTGCCCCCGTAGCTCCCCAACATGTGCCGATTCAGCGAATCCAGCAAAACGACCGCGACGTTGGAAGGTCCGCTCATCACATCTCCTGGGTTGGCTCTGGCATCGAGTCGATCTGGTCACGCTAGTCTCATGGGCCATCGCAGGCGGAATAAGCCTGTTCAATTCGGGGGGACCGTTGGCCGAGGAACATGCCCAGGGCGAGTCGATAGACGCACTGGCCACAACGGTGCTCGAGGGCGAGGCTGCTCGGCGCGACGCCCGGAAGGCCGAGGTGCTGTTTCCCGACGACTTGTTGCCCGGGGTGGGGGGCGAGCAGACCACCCTCAAGGAGGGCCTGCGCAAAGGCGGATTCCAGACCTTCGTCGTGCTGCTGGCGCTGAACAGCCTCGACGAGCTGGAGAACAGTGCGGTGGCCATCTTGGGCCCCGACATTGGCGAGAGCTTCGGGGTGAGCGACGGGGCGATCACTGCCATCAGCACCGCGTCGCTCATGTTCTTCGTGCTGGGCGCCGGGCCGATGGGTTGGCTGGCCGACCGTTTCCGCCGCGGTCCCATCGTGGGCATCGCCAGCGGCGCCTTCGCCGCGTTCAGCGCCCTGTCGGGGGCGGCGGTGAACGCCCTGATGTTCTTCTTCATGCGGTTCTTCGCCGGCATGTCCAAAGCCAACACCATCACCGTGCATCCCAGCATGCTGGCCGACACCTATCCGCTTCAGACCCGGGGCCGCATGTACGCCACCAACGCCGGGGTGGGGCGCGTCTTCTCAGCAGTCAGCCCCATCCTGGCCGGGGGCATCGCGGTGTGGATCGGCGGCGACGACGGCTGGCGTTGGGCCTTCTATCTGCTGGGGCTGCCCACTGCCGCCCTGGCCTTCTTGGCCTTCTTCTTGCGAGAGCCGCCCCGTGGCCAATGGGAACAAGAGCATGTGCTGGGCGCCGGGCTGAAACAAGACAAAAAGATGCCTATCTCGGTGGAGGCCGCCTTCACCCGCATCTGGAACATCGACACCATCCGCAACATGACCATCGCGTTCGCCGCCATGGGCTTCGCCCTTTTCCCAGCCGGCTCGATTCAGTCGTTCTTCTTGGAGGAAGAATTCGGCCTCGACGCCTTGGAGCGCGGCCTGGCGGTTGCCCCCGCAGGGTTCGGGCTGATCTTGCTCCTGCCGTTTGTCGGGCGCCGGTTCGATGCCACCTTCCGAAGGGACCCCGACCGGGCAGTGCGGCTCATCGGCATCCTCTTGTTGCCCATCGGCGTGCTGGTTCCCATCCAGTACGCCATGCCCAATCTCGCCTTGTTCATGATTCTGTCCGCCATCAACTCCACCTTCCTGGGTGGGGCCTTTGCCATGGTGCAGCCCGCCATGCAAGCGGTATTCCCCTACCGGCTGCGGGGCATGGGCACCGCCATCTTGACCTTCTTCATGGTCATGGTGGGCGGTGTGGGAGGCAGCATCATCGCCGGCTTCCTCCAAAACGAATTGGGCGAGCAAACCGCCATCACCATCATCACCGCGGTAGCCATGCCTATCGGCGCCTACTTCGTGCTGCGAGGGGCCGGCCGGCTGCGGCGCGATCTCTCGCTGGTGGTCGGCGAGCTGCGGGAAGAACAGAACGAGGAGCGCCGCCAAGCTGAAACCGACCCCGACGACATCCCGGCCATCCAGTTGGTCGATGTTGATTTCAGCTATGGACAGGTACAGGTTCTCTTCGATCTTGGATTCGAAGTGCGCAAACAGGAGACGCTGGCTTTGTTGGGCACCAACGGTGCGGGGAAGTCCACCGCGCTCAAAGTGATCACCGGGCTGGTCACCCCGGAGCGGGGAGTGGTGCGTCTGCATGGCCAAACCATCACCTATGCCACCCCCGAGCAGCGGGCCGCCATGGGCCTGCACATGCTGCCCGGCGGAGCCGGGGTGTGGAGCGAACTCTCGATTCGCGACAACCTGCTTATGGGGGCCTACGCCTACCGCAGGGATGCCAGCGACCGGGACCGGCGCATCGAAAAGGTGCTCGAAATGTTCCCCGACCTCGGCAAACGGCCCAACGAGCGGGCCGGAAACCTCTCGGGTGGCCAGCAGCAGATGCTGGCGCTGGCCCGGGTGATGCTGCACGAACCCGAGGTGCTGATGATCGACGAGCTGTCGCTGGGATTGGCCCCAGTGGTGGTGCAGTCGCTCTTGGAGACAGTCGAGGAGCTCAAAGACCAGGGCCAGACCATGATCATCGTGGAGCAGTCGCTGAATGTGGCGCTGGCCATCTCCGACCGGGCCGTGTTCCTGGAAAAGGGGCAGGTGCGCTTTGAGGGCCCGGCCCAGGAGCTGGCCGAACGAGACGATCTGGCTCGGGCGGTCTTCCTGGGCACCGAGGGCGGCTGATGGAATTCGCCTCCGCGTCGGTGGTCGGGACCTGGATCACGCAGCAGTTGGCCTTCAACGGAGTGGTCAACGGCCTGGTGACCGGGCTGGTGGCGTTGGGGATCGTCCTGATCTACCGGTCCACCCGGGTCATCAACTTCGCGGTGGGCAACATGGGCATCATCTCCGCCTCGATGATGGCGCTATTGGTGCTGAACTACGGCTGGGGATTCTGGTTGGCACTGGCGCTGTCGCTGGTGCTGGGGGTCTTGTTCGCCGCCGCCGTGGAGCTGACGGTGATCCGTCGGCTGTTCAACTCTCCCCGAGTGATCGTGTTGGTGGCCACGGTCGGCATCGCCCAGCTGGCCCAGCTGGTGATCTCCCAGCTTCCCGACATCGAGGCCGCCGGCCAGAAATATCCGGTGGTGGTCGGTTCAGTCTGGGAAGACGTTTGGTTTACCGAAATCCGGGTACGCGGTCCCCAGCTCATCATCCTCATAGCGGTGCCGGTATTGGCCCTGCTGTTGGGCTGGTTGATGAACCGAACCTCGTTCGGCAAATCGGTGGCCGCGTCGGCCAACAATCCCGACCTCTCCCGGCTGTCGGGGATCAATCCCAAAACAGTGTCCACCTTCGTATGGGTGATGGCCGGGCTGTTGGCCTCGCTGTCGATGATCATGCTCTCCGGGTCCACCGGACAGATTGCCGGCCTGGCCAACCTGGGACCGCAGACGCTGGGCAAGGCCATGGTGGCCGCCGTGCTGGCCTCGATGGTCTCGTTCCCGCGGGCCATGGTGGCCGGGATGTTGATCGGTTTCCTCGACGCCCTGTTCCGGTTCAACTTCTTCACCGAAACCGGTCTCATCGACTTCGTCATCTTCTTGGCCGTGCTGGTGGCGGTGTATTTCCAGAGCCGCGGCCAGGGCGAGACCGGTGTGTTCTCATTCGCCCCCAAGGTGCGGGCCATCCCCGAGCGGCTGCGCCAGGTGTGGTGGCTGCGACACCTGTCCAAGATCGCCTTGGGGGCGCTTTTGGTGCTCGGCATCGTGCTAGTGCAGCTCCCCGGCATCTCCAACCTGCCTTCCCGCCAGTTGCTGTACGCCACCGTGTTGTGCTTTGCGGTCGCCGGACTGTCGGTCACCATCATCACGGGCTGGGCCGGCCAGCTCTCCCTGGCCCAGATGACCTTCGCCGGCATGGGGGCGCTGTTCGCCGCGAGCCTCAAACGGGGACTGTCCATGGACTTCACCGTGGGAACCGGATTCTTGCCCGGCGACGCGCTGTCGTACGACTTTTTCGACGTCCAGTTCGAGACCGGCGGCATCCCGTTCATGGTGGCCATTCCGGTGACGGCGCTGTTCTCCGCACTAGTGGCGGCGGTGATCGGGGTCGGATCACTTCGAGTTCGCGGCCTCTATCTGGCGGTTACCACCTTTGTCTTCGCCCTGGCCGCCCAGCAGTACCTCTATCGCAGGCCGTTCTTCACCGGGGGCAACACGTCGTCGGTGTCGTTCCGCCGGGGCGAGCTGTTCGGCCTCGACCTCAAGTCGCAGAAGACCTACTACTACGTGTGTCTGGCCCTATTGCTGATTGCGGTGATCATCGTCAGCCGACTGCGTCGATCGGGGGTTGGCCGCACCATCATCGCAGTGCGCGACAACGCCGACTCCGCCTCGGGCTACACGATTGGGCCGGTGCGCTCCAAGCTGGCTTCGTTCGCGTTGGCCGGGGGCATCGCCGGATTGGGCGGAGCAATGCTGGCCGGCCTAGTGCAGAACGTCCCGATCAGCGAGCGGTTCTTCCAGGTGGAGGACTCATTGCAGCTTGTGGGCATGGTGGTGATTGGGGGTCTCGGCTCGTCGGTTGGCGCGGTGCTGGGGGCGATTTGGGTCTACGGCCTTCCGAATCTGTTCAACAATGCGGAAACCGTTGCCCTGTTCTCCTCCAGCATCGGGCTGCTGCTGGTGCTGATGTACTTTCCGGGCGGACTCATTCAGATCGGCTACAGCGCGCGAAACGCCCTCATCGGCTTGGCCGAGCGGCGACTCGGACCCGATCCCGGCGGCAAGACCGTCCAAGCCGCTCCCACCAGCCTGACCCGGGTTGACGATCCCCGGCCCGCCACCGATCCCATGCTGGCCGGGCACGACATCAGCGTGCGGTTCGGCGGAGTGAATGCGGTTTCGGAGGCCACCGTGGTGGTCCATCCCGACGAGATTGTGGGCCTCATCGGCACCAACGGCGCCGGAAAGTCCACGTTCATGAATGCGGTGGGAGGCTACGTGCCGTCCAGCGGCCGAGTAGAGCTGCTCGGCACCGACATCACCCGGCTTTCGGCATCCCGTCGGGCCCGAGCCGGATTGGGGCGCACCTTCCAGACCGCGTCGCTGTTCCCGGAGCTGACGGTTCGAGAAACGGTGCAGGTGGCCTTGGAGGCCCGGGGCCGCACGCCCCTTGTGAGCACCGCTCTACACCTCCCCCACACCTTTGCCTTGGAACGGCGGCGTCGGGCCGAGGCCGACGAGCTCATCGACTACCTGGGGCTAGGGCGCTACGCGGACTCCTATATCAGCGATCTGTCCACCGGGACCCGTCGCATCGTCGAGATCACCGGGTTGCTGGCCCTGGGCACCCGGGTGCTTTGCCTCGACGAGCCCACCGCTGGAGTGGCCCAGCGGGAAACCGAGGCCTTCGGCCCCCTCATCGTCAACATCCGCCGAGAACTGGGGGCGGCCATGTTGATCATCGAGCACGACATGCCCCTCATCATGAGCATCAGCGACCGGGTGTATTGCCTGGAGGCCGGCAAGGTCATCGCCGAGGGATCTCCCTCCGAGGTCCGCAACGACCCGCTGGTGATCGCCAGCTATCTGGGCACCGACGAACGCGCCATCGCCATCAGCGACGGCTGAGCAGGGTTTTCCGGCACCGATTCGCCATCGGTGGTAAACAATACCCATGCCCGAATCCCGGGCCGAGGGGAGGACCACCAATGTTCTATTCGCGAAAGCCCATCTTGAGGTTGCTGGCCATAGTCTTTGGCCTTGTCCTCGTCGCCGCGGCTTGCGGCAACGATGATGATGATGGGCCGGTCACTGCCGCCGAAGAGGCGCCGGCAACCAGCGCTCCCACCGCTGCCGCCCAAGAGGCTCCGGCATCTAGCGGTGACGGCGATGCCGAACCTTCGTCCGACAGCTCAGACACGGCTGGTGCCGACACGTCTGATTCCGATGCTGGCGAGTCGCCAGCGCCGACGGAAGCGCCACAAGAGGAGTCGAGCGCACCGCCCGATGCCGACCTCGAAGCCCGCATGCGGGTTCTGGGCGCGGCCGCCCCACCGCAGTGGGATCCCGTGCTAACCGTAAGCCGATGCGACGCACCTCAGCTCTCCACGGTGTACGACATTCTGGTTCGCAACACTCCAGAAGGTGCGCTGATTCCGGGGTTGGCGGTGGAATGGTCGGCACCCGACGAAACCACTTTCGTGCTCAAGCTGCGTGACGGCGTGTCCTTCCACGACGGGACTCCGTTCAACGCCGAGGCGGTAAAGGCTCATATTGACCGGGCCAAGAGCGAAGAGCTCTCCACGCTGTCGCCAGTACTGGAGATGGTTGAAGATGTGGTCGTGGTCGACAACCTGACCGTGCAGTTCAACCTCAACCAACCGCGAGCGGGAATCATGCCGTCGATCCTCAACGGTCGCGCCGGCATGGTCCCGTCACCGTCTGCGGTGTCGGCTGAAGGCGAGGACTATGGCGTCGACAACGCGGTGGGCGCCGGCCCCTACGTCTACGACAGCCACATTCCCGACGAGGAAGCCCACGTCAACCGCAATCCCGACCACTGGGATGCCGGCAACATCTTGTTGGCCGGTATCGACTTTTTGGGCTCGGCCAGCGAATTCCAGATCGAGCGGATCAAAGACGGCGAGGTCGATTTCTCGACCATGAAAGACACCGACCTGCCTCTGGCCCAAGAAGCAGCCGACGACGGGGATGTGGAGTTCCTCATTACCTCGACGGTGCAATACGGCGAGCTGTTCATCAAGGCCAGTGTCGAGCCGTTTGACAACATCTTGGTGCGCCAAGCTCTCAACCACGCCATCAACAGGCCGGTGGCCGCCGAGTTTGTGACCGGAGTGCCCGGTTCAGAGTCGTATGGCCCGATTGCTCCGACGAGTCCGGCCAAGGGCGTTGCTGAAAACCCCTATCCATACGACCCGGACAGGGCCCGGCAACTGCTGGCTGAGGCTGGCTACCCGGACGGCCTGGACCTCCGAGTGGCCCAGATCGAACACGCCTACTACACCCGCTATGCCGCGGCACTCCAAGACATGCTGAGGGATTCAGGATTCAATGTGGAGCTGTATTCGGTGGTTGGGACTGAGATCAACAAGGCCCTCTACCAGCGCCAAGAACTCGACGCTGCGTTCACCGCCACGCTGGGCCAGGGCGAGCCTGGCCTCACCCTGGAGACTCGCTACAGCTCGACTGGGGCCACCAACCCCTCGGGAATCGCTCCAGAGGGGTTTGACGACCTTCTGGCCGAGTCGTTCTCCAATGTGGACAGCGCCGAGCGCGCCGCGCTCTACGCCCAAGCCGAAAAGGCCCTGATGGACGAGGCGCTAGCCGTGCCCATCTACCACAACTCGGGCTTGTCGGTGTTCCGGCCTGAAGTTAAGGGCATAGGTCGGGGCTACACCACTTGCGAGCAGGGCAACTTCCTCGACCCCATCTACATAGCCAAGAACTAGGGAACTGGGCGGGTCGCCGCCACGGCGGCCCGCCCTGGTTTCCCCGCCACCTACAACCCAGACCAAGGAGCCTCTGTGAGCGTCAACTACCGGGTGATTTCATCGGATTCACATGTCATCGAACCCCACGACCTGTGGCAGAGGCTTGTGCCCCAGCAATTCCGAAGTCGGGCTCCGAAGCTGGTGTCGGATGCTGAAACCGACCGGTTGGTTTGCGACATGGCCGACCTTCCCCCGGTGGGCCTGCTGGCCGGTTGCGCCCGCGGAGACGACGAGGTGCGCACGGAGGGGCGTTGGGACGTCGATGTGTTCAGGGGCGGCTACGACGCTACCGTCCGACTGGCCGACTTGGATCGCGATGGGATCGACGCCGAGATCTTGTACCCCACCATCGCCATGCAGATGTACCCTATCGAAGACCAAGACTTCCAGTGGGCGCTGTTTCGGGCCTACAACACATGGCTGGGCGAAGAGTTTTGCGCCGCGTACCCGGATCGGTTCAAGGGCATCGCCATGCTGTCCAACACCGATGTCGACGGTTCCATCGAGGAACTGAAGCGGGCTGCGGACATCGGCTTGTCGGGAGTCATGGTGCCGCTGTACCCCGGTGAGGACAACCCATACCACAGTTCGTTCTACGATCCACTGTGGGCTGCGGCAACCGAGCACGAGATGCCGGTCAGCCTCCACGCCGCTACCACGCGAGATCGCTCCAAAGCGTGGAACAAGGGGACGCCGACAGATTCCATCATGAGCCCTGGCCAGGTAATGCGAGTGCTCCTAGACATGATCCTGCACGGCGTGTTCGATCGGCATCCCGATCTGATGGTGGTGTCAGCCGAGTCTGATGTCGGCTGGGCAGGGAATATGTTGGAGCGGGCCGACTTCTGGGTTCAGCGCAATCAGCGGATCATGGAAGAGCGCCACGGCACGGCGATCAGCAAACTGCCCAGCGAACACTTCCACAGCAACATCCGCGTCACGTTCATGCGAGACCGCACTGGGGTGCTGGCCCGGGATGTGATCGGCTTGGAGACCATGATGTGGGGCAACGACTTTCCCCATCATGTGAGCACCTGGCCGAATTCTCAGTCGGTACTCGACGAGCATTTTGCCGACACGCCCCCCGAAGTGCGCAACGCAATCTGCCGGGACAACTGCCAATCCCTTTACCGCTTCTGACCACGATGTCGCCGACCAGCATCATGGATAACTCGCCTAAGTCCCGAGCCCGCCCTCTGCGCACCGTGCTGTTCTCGGCTGGCTCCATACAGTCCAGTATCGAGGCAGCAGCGGCATCGGGCACCGATGGTTTGGTGATCGATGTCGAGGAGCCCGAGACTCCCTACACCCCTGAGGTGCGAGAGCGGGCCCGAGCCCAAACCGGGGAGTTTCTCGCCAGCCGGTCGCCCGACGAGGGACCTGCGATTTTCGTGCGGGTGCAGCCGCCTTCCACCGGACAGACGCTGGCAGACTTGCGGGCGGTCATGCACCCCGCACTGACCGGGATCATGCTTCCCAAGGTCACCGGGGCGCACGACGTAATCGCGGCCGATGCCCTGTTGACGAATGTGGAGACCGATCTCGGTCGGGATGTGGGCACAACCGCCATATACCCGATTTTGGAAACAGCCCAGGGGCTCCGTCTGGCCTATGAAATCGCAACCGCATCCGAGCGGGTGGCCTACCTAGGCGGGGCGGTGTCCCGATTTGGCGATATCTGCCAGGCTCTGCGGTTCCGTTGGACACCGGAGGGCCAAGAGAGCCTGTTCCTTCGCTCCAAAGTCCTCGTAGACGCCCGCGCCGCGGGCATCCGCTACCCGGTTAGCGGCATGTGGGGGGGCGACAACGACGATCTCGATGGGTTGATTGCATGGGCAAACCAACTACGCGACCTGGGCTATTTCGGCATGATGCTGGGCGAGCCGAGCCACGTACCGTTGGTAAAGGAGCTGTTTACCCCGACCTCCGAAGACATCTCCTACTGGCAAGACCTGGATCAGCTGGCCGCCGATGCCGAGGCCCGCGGGGTCGGACCCATCACTTACGGCGACCCTAACCAGGGCGAAGGCCATGTGGTCCACATCGCCCACGTCGGTTCGGCCCGCTTGGGTCTCCAATGGGCTCGCGACCTAGGTGTGATCGATTGATCTGGAGGCGCATTCTCTCGATCATTCCCCTCTTGCTGGTCGTCACCTTCATGGTGTCGCTGCTGTCCACCTTTCTCCCCGGCAATATTGCGGTAACCCTCGCTGGACCCGACGCCGACGCCGAGCGCATCGCTGAGGTCAAAGAGATCCTGCGCATCGACCGCTCGGTGTGGGAAAGGTGGTGGGACTGGACGACCGACGCAGTACAGGGCGACCTGGGCCGCTCGTTCTTCTCCCGGCGACCCGTGGTTGACGACATTGCATCTCGCTGGCCGATTACCGCTTCGCTGGTGGTGGGCGCGCTCCTTGTAGCGGTGGTTGTGGGGGTACCACTGGGCATCATCGCCGGCCGCAACAAAGGAGGCTGGGTAGATAGAGGGGCCACCCTGCTGGCCACGATGGGAGTGTCGATCCCCCACTTCGTGATCGGGATCTTCTTACTGGTGGTGTTTGCCATCTACCTGGACTTGTTGCCCTTTGCCGATTACTCCCCGGTGGACAAGGCCGGCTACTTGGAGTGGTTCAAGCATCTGGTGATCCCCGTGCTGGCGTTGTCCGGGTCGATGGTGGCCGAGGTCACCCGGCAACTCCGCTCTGCGCTGGCCGACACCTTGGAGCAGGACTACGTGCGAACCGCTCGGGCCAAGGGCCTCCGAGAGCGGACCATCATCATGAAGCACGCTCTTCGCCTCGCCGTGCTTCCCACCATCTCGGTGCTGGCCGTTCAAGTCACCCGGCTGTTCGGCGGCGCGGTGGTGGTGGAACTTGTGTTCAGCATGGGCGGTCTGGGGGAGTACACCGTCGATGCCGTGTTCAACCAGGACTTTCCGGTGATCCAGGGGATCGTGCCTCTGGCAGTGCTGGTGGCGGTGTTCATGAGCCTGCTGTCTGATCTGGCGTTCTTGAAGCTCAACCCCCGACTGCGGGCCGAGGGGGCTTGATGCCGCCTGACACCCCAGTCCACGGCGCGACCACCCCGGTGGGAGAATTCGGGGGGATCGATCACGACGCAGTGCTGGCTGCCACTTTGGATGAGCCGATAAGCGGTAGACGCCTGCGGGCCTTCTTGCGCAACAAGGGCGCCATCATCGCCTCCTTGTTCTTGTTGCTGGTGATCGTGCTTGGGGTGTTCGCCCCCCTGATCGCCACCGACGACCCCAACAACGCCGAGCTTATGGAGCGGAACCTGCGACCCGGCACCGACGGCCATCTGCTGGGGACCGACGATCTGGGCCGAGACCTGTTCAGCCGCCTGATATTCGGAGCTCGGGCATCGCTTTTGGCCGGGCTGGGAACGATCTCAGCCACGTTGGTCATCGCCCTGCCGGTGGGCATGATCGCCGGCTATTACGAAGGCCGGGTTGACAACCTGTTCATGCGATTCGTGGACGCGCTTTTGTCGATACCACCGCTCATTATGGTGTTCGCCATTGCGGGCACGCTGGGCGCAGGACTGAGGAATGCGGTCATTGCGCTGGCCATCTTCTTCACGCCGATGTTCATTCGCCTAATCCGAGGAGAAGTGCGCACAGTGCGCAAGTCGCAGCTGATCGAGGCCGAGATCTCGGTCGGTGTTTCCACGCCCTACATCATGTGGCGCCATGTGCTGCCGGTAATTTCCGCCCCGCTTATCGTGCAGGCCTCTTTGGCCGTGGGCACGGCGATCTTGGCGGAGACCAGCCTGAGCTTTTTGGGGTTGGGCATCACCCCGCCCAACGCCAGTTGGGGGAACATGCTGCGAACCAGCTTCGATGAGATCGAACGGCGAACTTGGCCAATTTTCGTGCCCGGCAGCGCCATTGCTCTCACCGTGCTGGCCGTCAACGTATTCGGCGACGGCCTTAGAGACGCCCTCGGGAGAGTAGAGCAGTGACTGCGGCGGCCTCAACGGGCTCTGAGCTGCTGCTGGAGGTAGAGGGGCTGTCGGTGGACCTGCCCACCGAAGGGGGCTATGTCCGAGTGCTGGACGACGTATCGTTCTCAATCCACCGCGGAGAGATGGTGGGATTGGCGGGAGAGAGCGGCTCCGGCAAGACCATGACGGCCTTGGCGGTTATGGGCCTTCTTCCCACCCGCAAGCCTCGGGCCGAGGGACGGATCCTCCTTGAGGGGCGAGACCTGCTCGCCCTGCCTCGAAGGGAGCTGCAAAGTATCCGGGGATCGCAAGTCAGCATGGTCTTCCAGGAGCCCATGACCAGTCTCCATCCGGCCTACACCATCGGAGAGCAGATCGCCGAGACTGTCCGTCGACACCTTAAGGTCGACCGCAAGAGCGCCCGTCGACGAGCAGCGGAATTGCTCGACATCGTCGGGATTCCCAACCCGGAAGACCGGATTGGCCATTATTCCTTCGAATTCTCCGGCGGGATGCAGCAGCGAGCCATGCTTGCCATGGCACTGGCCTGCGGTCCCAAGCTCATAATCGCCGATGAGCCCACCACCGCACTGGATGTGACCATCCAGGCGCAGATCGTCGAGCTGCTCCAGGACCTGCAACAGCAATTCGGCATGGCCGTGTTGTTCGTTACCCACGATTTGGGCCTCCTGTCGCAGCTCTCTGAGACCCTGATGATCATGTATGCCGGCCAGATCGTGGAGGTGGCGCCTACCGAGACGATCTTGCGCCGCCCACGTCACCCGTATGCCGATGTTCTGATCCAAGCAGCGCCCCATCCCGACCAACGGGGCGGACGGCTGCCGGTTGTGCCCGGCGCGCCGCCCCGTCCCGGCCGATATCCCGAAGGATGCCGATTCGCCCCCCGCTGCGCATACGCAGTCGACGCCTGTCAGCAGCCGCCGGCGCTGGAAGCAGTTGAGGACGGTGGTGTGGTTCGCTGCGTCCGCCAAGCACAATTGAGCTTGGGTCGCCCATGAGCGGGGAAACTCCGGTGACGACGGTACCCGGCGCTGGTCAAGGCTCGCCGGCCAACGAAGAGTTGGTGGTAGCCGAGAACCTTCGCAAGGTGTTTGGCGGCCGGAGAAGGTCACCCGACACGGTGGCGGTAGACGGGGTCAGCTTCACCATCGGCAAAGGGGAAACCCTGGGGCTGGTGGGCGAAAGCGGCTCGGGCAAGTCCACCACCGGGCGTATGGTGCTCCGGCTCATCGACCCCACCGAAGGGCGCATTGCGTTCGACGGCCGGGACATCACCAATGTCTCCGGGGCAGAGTTGCGGGAACTGCGCCGATCGATGCAGGCGGTATTCCAAGACATCACTGGGTCGCTCAACCCGAAGATGACCGTCAGACAGATAATCGGGGAACCGCTCAAGTTCCACCAGAATCTTGGCCGGGCCGATCAGACGGATCAGGCCACAGAACTGCTGGAGCTGGTCGGATTGTCCAGCTACCACCTCGGTCGCTACCCCTACGAGCTGTCGGGGGGGCAGCGCCAGCGGGTTGGACTGGCCCGGGCGCTGGCAGTGGAGCCGGAGCTGATAGTGCTGGACGAGCCGGTGAGCGCCCTTGACGTCTCCACCCAGTCCCAGGCCATCAACCTGCTGAGCGATCTTCAGGACCGACTCGGCGTGGCCTACCTGCTGGTGGCCCACGATCTGTTCGTGGTCCACCATGTGAGCCATCGCATTGCGGTCATGTATCTGGGCGCGATTGTGGAATTGGGGACCGCCGAGCAGATCTATTCCCACCCCCGCCATCCCTATACCGAGGCGCTGCTGTCGGCCGTCCCCCACCCCGACCCCGAAGTAGACCGCAGCCGCAACCGGATCGTCCTGAAGGGCGAGGTGCCCAGCGCTACCGACATACCCACCGGCTGCCGGTTCCAAACCCGCTGCCCCTACGTCTTCGAGAGGTGCAAGACCGAAGAACCTGCCCTGTCGCCATTCAGCGACGGGTCGGTTGCCTGCCACCTTCATGAAGACGGTCCCGCGTTGGCCGGCGAATCGGTGACCCAATTGCGGATTACATGACTTCGCCCGCGGTCTTCTGCATGTCGATAACGCCGTTCGGCCCCGATGGCGATGTGGATGAAGCGGGGTTTCGAACCCACTTGAGCCGGCTGGCGGACGGGGGGGTCGGCGTCTATGTGGCCAGCCAGGGCAGCGGCGAGGGCCACTTGCTGAGCAGCGATGAGAAGATTCGGGCATACGAGGTGGCGGTGGACTCCGTTGGAGGGAGGGTTCCGGTACACGCCGCTGGCATAGGGCTGGGTGACACCGCCGCCACTTTGTCGTTGGGTTCTAGGGCGGTTCGTGCCGGGGTGGACGCAGTCCAGGTACTTCCCCCCCGAATCGGGGCCGCTCCCCCCCGCCCGGTGGAGCTGGAGCGCTACTGCCGGGTGCTGCTTGAGGCGCTGGACTGCCCCATGTACCTGTCGCACAACTTGTATCTGGCCGGCTATCCGCTGCCGGTGAAGCTGATAGAGACGCTGGCGACCGACTACCCCCACCTGAAGGGACTCAATTGGTCGGATCCTGCTGTCCCCGCGTTGGCGCCGGTGGTCGAGGCCTTGGCCGGTCGGCTGGAAGTGAGGGTGGGCATTGTGGGCCACCTCCCGGTGGTGGCCGCGCTGGGCGGTCACGGGGTTCTGTGCTTTGAGCCCAATGTGGATCCTGCTCTGGTGCCCAGCGTCTGGTCGGATTTCTCCCTCGAGCAGTTCGGCCAGCTGCTGGCCCTCAACGATTTGCTGTCTCGCTCAGGCAATCCCCGCTCGATCAAGGCGGCCTTGCGAGCCATGGGTCTACCTGCTGGCGGTTTGCGCCCGCCCCTGCTCGACATCTCTGCCACCGAAGACAGCCAACTCAAAGCCGGTTTGGCTCGTATGGGCTACGTTTCTGACCGATGACCTCACGCAACGACAGGCAGCGCCTTCACCGTGAATCTCCATGATCAACCTGGGAGGTACCCATGAAAATCGATCCCACTCGCAGTTGGGCCGCGGTAGCAGACCGGCTGGCAAAAACCGACAATCCCCGGCATCGCCACCTCCTCCAAGTGCTGCTGGACCACCTAGAAGCCGAAGCCACAAAGGACTTCGCTCGATTGCTGTCCACCCTGTCAGACGACCCCCAATACCATTTCTGGATCGCTGACGCCGGTTTCGACTCTGGGCCCAAAGGCCTCGACGCAGTTACCGCTCACTACACGCAGCTCTATGAGGAGGGGCGCAACACCGTGCAGTACGACATCGAGCGGATCGTGGTGGACGACTATTGCATCGTGACCGAGGGAGAGTTTCACCAGGTTTATCCGGGAAGCGTTCTGCTGGCCCGGGGCCTCGAGGTGGACGATCCCGCCAGCCCCTATGCCTTGTCGATGCGGCTGGTGCTGTTTTGGCCCTACGACGAAGAGGGCAAGCTCATCGGGGAGGACAGCTATTCCGACGGGCTCATGTTCACCCCGGAGCGCATCACCAAGCTTCGCCCCGAGGATCTCCCCGACTCCTACATAGGCTCTGCCGCCTAGTTCACCGGCTCAGATGGTGGGCGAACCCGCGGCTACCGGCCTCATCGCAACTCCTGTGGCAGTGTGCGGGGACTTGACATTTCCCGAAACGCCCCGGTGGCACCGGGGGCAGCTTTGGTTCTGCGACATCCACCGGCATCAGGTGCTTCGCATCGACCCCGACGGCACATGCCAGATGGTGGCCACATTGGACGACCGTGCCGGCGGCTTGGGGTTCCTGCCCGATGACACCCCACTAGTGGTCTCCATGCTGGACAAGCGCTTACTCCAAATCGCCCATGGCCGGGCCGCCCCACTGGTCGATCTGAGCTGGTTGCCCGCAGAATTTCTGCTCGACATGGCGACAGACGGTGGAGGCCGGGCTTACATCGGGGCCCGCAATCCCGATTCGGTCGTTTTGGTGCATCCCGACGGATCAGCTGAGATCGCCGCCAACGATACGGTGTCGCCCAATGGAATGGCCGTCATCGACGACACGCTGGTGGTGGCCGAAACCAGCCAAGCCCGACTGGCTGCCTACCAGATCGGACCCTCCGGGCGGCTGAGCGGGCGGAGGATTTGGGCGGAGGTACCCGGAACTCACCCCGACGGAATTTGCGCCGACAGCGAGGGAGCTGTCTGGTTCGGCTCGCCGCCCACCGAGGAGTTCTGCCGGGTGCTCGAAGGTGGAGTTGTAACCCACAGGGTTTCGGTGCCGGGACGATGGGGGGTGGCTTGCGCGGTAGGTGACGGCCGGCTCTGGATGACAACCTGCCGCATGGACATTTCCAACCTGACTCGCCTGGGAAACGACCGATCCCTCGACGCCGACAGCCAATCAATCGGCTGGGTGGAGGTTGTCTCGCTGTGACCGAATATCGCGCGCTGTTCGAACCGATTCAGATCGGCACCATGTCGGTTCGGAATCGCTTCGCCACCACCGCCATCAGCCACGATCTGTGGCGTTTCGACCCTGAGGGCTACCACCGGTGGAACATGCTCGGGTCGCGGGCAGCCCACTACTACGCGGAACGGGCCAAAGGGGGTTTCGGACTCATCACCGCGGGGCAGGCCATGGTGCATCCTTCGTGCGGCACCAACCGCCCTGCGGCGTATCTGGACGCGGTGGTGGACGAGTACCGCCCCTTGGCCGACGCCGTCCACCAACACGGGGCCAAACTGGTGATGCAGCTCAACCACAACGGACGGGGACGCATCAGCGGCACCGATGACTGGGATCCGGTACTCACCGCCAAGCCCGAGCCCTCGTTCTACCCCGGCGCTGGCGGGGAGTTGACCAAGGAGATCGACACCTGGGAAATCGCCGAGATCGTGGAGGGCTGGGCAAAATCGGCCGTCAACATGCGCGAGGCCGGTTTCGACGGGGTTGAGATCCATGCCGCCCACAGCTACCTGTTGTCAGAATTCTTGACCCCGGCCTACAACGCCCGCACCGACCACTACGGCGGCAGCCTTGAGAACCGGTTGCGGTTCCTACTGGAAGTGCTGGAGGCGGTCCGGGCCGCGGTGGGCACCGACTTCACCGTCGGAGTGCGTCTCAACGCTGAGTGGAGTCTGGGTGAGGGCAGTTTCACCATTGACGACTCACTGGAGGTGAGTCGCCGGCTGGTTGATACCGGGTGGGTGGACTTCTTGAACGTGAGCGCCTGGGGCTACGAGATCGCCTTGATGAACACCGGCTCTCCACAGGGAAACCTGGTTCCGGCCGCCGGCAGAATCAAGGCGGCCATCGAGTCGAAGATCCCGGTATTCGTGGTGAGCCGGATCGTCGATCCCCACCTGGCTAATTCGGTAATCGCCGACGGCAAGGCCGACATGGTGGCCCTGGGACGCCAGTCCATCGCCGACCCGGAATATCCCAACAAGCTGGCCGAGGGGCGGACCGACGAAGTGCTGCGGTGCATCGGCGCCAGCCAGGGCTGCATCGGCCGCCACTACCAGCACATGCCGATCACCTGCACCCAGAATCCGACCGTGGGCAGAGAGCAGGAAATGGGCATCGGGACCCTCATTCGGGCGTCCAAGCCAAAACAGGTCGTGGTGGTGGGCGGCGGTCCGGCCGGCATGGAGGCGGCGATTACCGCGGCCCGGCGAGGGCATCGGGTCACCCTGTACGAGCGAAGCGACCAAGTCGGCGGGCAAGTTAACCTCATCCGGCGGGTAGACCGGAGGTCAGAATTCGCCCAGGTCGTGGATGTGCGCATCAGGCAGCTGGAACGACATGGGGTGGACGTGCACCTGGGGATCGACGTGTCGGCCGCAATGATCATGGACATGGCCCCCGACGCCGTGGTGGTGGCCACCGGTTCCACCCCCCGCACCGACCACCCTCCGCCCGATCACTGGTCGCCGTCAACCCACCAGCGATTGGGCATTCCCGTCTCGGATCAGAGCCGGGTGTTCACATCTTGGGATGTGCTCAACGGCCGGACCGACGGAGCAGACCACATCGTGCTGCTCGACGGAAACGGCTACTACCAGAGCTCCGATCCCCTGGAATACCTAGTGGAGCGCGGTGCCAAGGTCACCGCTTTGAGCACCTTGGGCATATTTGCCGCCGACATGCTGTACAACGACCGGCCCCAGTTCATCGACCTGCTCCAGGGCCGTCCGGTGACCTTCCACCCATGGTCGAAGATCACCGGCGTTGGACCCGACACGGTTGATGTGACTGACACCCAGACTGGGCAGGCGTTCACGGTGACCGATGTGGACGCCGTTGTGCTGTCGATGGGAAACGTCCCCCGAAACGCCCTCTATTACGATTTGCGGGACAACGTCGCCGACCTGCATCGCATTGGAGACTGCGTCACCCCCCGCCGAGTCGAACACGCCCACTATGAGGGGCATCGAGTTGGGAGGGCGCTGTGATCTCACCAGGAGGAGCGAGATGAGCGAGGTGAGCCGGTACCAACTGATCTCCGCCGACAGCCACGTCAACGAGCCGCCCGATCTGTGGACCTCTCGGGTGCCCGCCCGCCTGCGGGATCGGGCGCCGAGAATCCAGCAGTTCTCCGAGGGCGACGCCTGGGTGCTGGAGGGAGTCGAAGACCCGATCAACTTCGGAATGAACGCTTGCGCCGGCTTGGCCCCTGAGGAGATGAGGGGCTGGGCCCGGTTCGAGGACATACGCCGGGGCGGGTACGACCCCGCCGCCCGCCTTGAGGAGATGGACCGAGACGGGGTTGACGCCGAGGTTCTCTATCCCACCCCCCGATTGGCGCAAGCCATCGCGGCCAATCCCGACGCCGACTACCACCTGGCCATGGTGAGGGCCTACAACGACTGGCTCTGCGAGTACGTCGCCCATGCTCCTGACCGGTTTGGCGGAGCACTCTTCGTCCCCAACCGGGGGGCAGAAGCCGCGGCGGCTGAGATCAACCGGGTGTACGGCCAGCCGGGAATCCGGGGGGCGATGATCGGCTGTTATCCCAATGGGACGCTGGAAATCGAACCCGAAGACGACAAGGTATGGGGATTGCTGGCCGAGGCAGGCATACCCCTCAGCATCCATGTCTCGCTGACGCAAACCATGCCTGGGCGCCACACCAAGAAACTCCCGGGGTACGGTCGGTTCTTCGACGCCCCCGAGCGGATGATCCAGTTCATCTTCGCCGGAGTCTTCGACCGGTTCCCCACGTTGCACGTGGTGTTCGCCGAGACCGATTGCGGCTGGGTACCTTTTGTGAGAGAGCAGATCGACAACAACTTCCGGCGACTCGATCCCGTCAGCCAGTTCGGCTTGGTCCGACCGCCCGGCGAGTACATCGAGGAGTGCTTCTCGTTCGGCTTCATGACCGACAACTTCGGCCTTGCCAACCGTGGTTGGATTGGCGTCGAGCGGCTGCTGTGGTCGAGCGACTACCCCCACATCAGCGCCGACTGGCCCTATTCGTGGCGCAGCATTCAAAGCGCTTTCGCCGGAATGCCCCGCGACGAGCGGAACCTCATACTGTGCGGCAACGCTAAGCGGCTATACGACTTCGGCGACTAGTCCGGCAGGGTTCTAAAGGCACCCGCTTCAGTAGCGAGGGTTGCGGGGACCGAAGAACAGGCGCTCGGCGTTGGCATAGAGGTATTTGTCGAGTACGCCGTCGCGCAGATCCAATTCCCACGCTTCGGTGATGCAGCGGCGCATGTCCAAGGCCGGGTGATCGGAGGCGAAGATCACCTTGTCTTGACCCCGGGTGTTCATGAAGTGGACGAACTCGTCCGGCAGCCGCTTGGGGCTGTACGCCGAGGTCATCAGATGCAGGTTCTTGTACTTGATCATCAACCTCATGGCCACCCCCCACCACGGGTCGGCCCCATGGGCCATGCACAGCTTCAGGTCGGGAAAGCGCAGGCAGATGCGGTCGAGCAGCATCGGGTCTTGGCCCTCGCCGGGCATGGGCGGACCGGGTATGCCGGTGTTGATCGACAACGGCAGATCCAGCTCGGTGCACTTGGCGTAGAGCGGGTAGTACACCGGGTCGCTGGGCGGCACATCCACCCCGAACGGCACCACCCGGGCCAGCGCCACCGGATACTGCTTGACCATCTCCTCCAGCTTCCACAGCACCGGCATCATTCCCCGGGGATCGAGATGGAGGGCCAGCGCGAATCGCTCGGGGTAGCGCTCCACGAAGTCGAAGGGACGAGGATTGTCCTCGCCGACCGTCGCCTGGATGATGGCCTTTTGCACGCCGAGTTCGTCCATGAGCGGCAGCAGCTCCTCGGGGGTGAAGCTGCGGAAGAAGTCGGCGCCCCCGTGGAGATAGTCCTCCTTGACCCGGATCAGGTATTCGGGGGGCTCGTAATCGCCCATGTTCACGTTCACCCAGCAGTCGATGGCTCTCGGCGGCATGCCCCGAAGTTAGCGGTCACGACAAGGCGGACTTGAGTTGTTGCTACCAGCCCCTTCCCTCTGGTTCCACACCCAGCACGGCCTGTCCGCCGCCGGCGACCACCGATTGATGAAACGCCGGGAACTGCATTGCCACATAGAGGTCTCGCAGGCGGCGCTCTATGGGATTGGCCCTCATGGCCGCCGGCGTTCCCACCGCGTGGAACAGGCGCTGCACGGCGTTTAGGCAGGCATGGCCGGCGTGGACGTACAACAGGCGGGCCTCGGCCACCGCCATGGAGTCTTCAGGATCGTCCCACGCCCGCTGGGTGGCGTCGATCACGCCGGAGCGGGCCGCAGCCACCGCGGCGGACGCCTCGCCCACCGCCAACTGGACGTCGGGGCGATCTTGCAGCAGTAGTCCCGAGCCGCTCGACCCGGCCTTGGCGGACAGGGCCACCACCCCATCGATGGCGCCCTGGGCCAGCCCCAACACCACCGCGGCCACCGGCGCATGAGTCGCCATCCGCAGAAGCCTGGGGTGGTACAGCCGCAGATCCTCATCGGGCGGGCCATCACCGGTAGCGGTCCGCTCTTGGGGAACGAACACATCATGGGCTGCGACATCGTGGCTCCCGGTGCCAGCCATCCCCATCACCGACCACGTCCGATTGATCTCCACCTCCTCGACGGGAACGAACATGGCCCGGGGCGTGGGCTCGCCCTCCACCGAGCACGCCAGCATGGCCCAATTTGCGTGCTCGATGCCGCTGCAAAAGTCCCACTGCCCGCTGATCCGATAGCCACCGGGTGCCACGACTGCGGTTCCCTGTGGCCGGAACGAACCTGCGACCCGGAAATCGGCGGGAGACCCCACCATCTCGGCCAGGACCGCAGCATCGAGCCAGCCAGTCAGATACCCAGTTGTGCTCGCCACCATCACGCACCACGCCGTGGACCCGTCACCTCGGGCGATGGCCTCCACGCAGTGGTAGGCGACCATGGCGCCTTGACCCGGTCCGCCCACCGATTGGCGCAAGTACAACTGGAGGAGCCCCGACGAAATCAGATCATCGACCAGCGCCGGCGGCAACGAAAGCTCCTGCTCGATCTGATCGGAAGCGTTGGCCGCCTGTTCTGCGATGCGGGCCGCGGAGCCGATATAGCTATCAACTGTCAAAATCAGTCCCTCATCCCCAACTCAGTATTGCCAATGGCATACGGCGGCATGGCCCGACGTTAGCGTTTTGTCTGCTCATTGATCATGGCGGTCCGATAGGCACCGAGCGACGGGAGCAACCACAATGAGACTGTGGCTACCGCCCTAGAGGGGTTGCGGATCCTTGAACTCGGCTATGGCACGGCCGCGGGCATTGCCGGCATGGTCTTGGCCGAGAACGGCGCCGAGGTGGTCAAAATCGAGCCGCCCGGCGGCGACCCCTGCCGGGGCCAACCCGGATTCGCCGTCTGGCACCGGGCCAAGAAGAGTGCCGTCCTCGATTTGGCCGACCCCGGAGACCGCAGTCGGTTCTTCGAGTTGGCCCAGGCAGCCGACGGGTTGATCGAGGCGTTCCGACCGGGCACAGCCGACAAGCTGGGCATGGACTACGAGACCTTGAATGATCTGAACGGCCAACTGGTGTACGCCGCCATCACCGGCTTTGGCGAATCCGGGCCGTGGCGAGACCTTCCCGGCTACGAGCAGATCGTGGCAGCCAAGAGCGGACGCATGACAACCTACGACGGTGTGCGCCCCGGTCCGGTATTCACCCCGGTGCCCATCGCCTCCTACGGGGCGGGGATGCTGGCTGCGGTGGGGTTGATGGCCGGGATTTGGGCCCGAGAAAGCACTGGCCGAGGCCAGCGAGTTCACACCAGCCTGCTTCATGCCCTCAGTGTGTATGACATGACCAGCGGTCACGGGAATCGCACCAACATCCCGCCGGCGCCAGGCCAGGTCTACGGCATTATGCGGGTGCCGTTCATGACCGCGCCCACCAAAGACGGGCGATTCATCCAGATGTGCAGCCGCCAAGCTCACCACTACCGCCGGTGGCTGGTCGAGCTGGGGCTCGAGATATTGCTGGATGACCCTGAGCTGGCCAACGCCCCCGACTTGTGGCCCAGCGAGGCGCGGCTGGCCGAGGCCATCGAGGCCATCCAGGCCGGAATGCAAGAGCGCACCGCCGAGGAGTGGATGGAGGTCTTCTCGGCCAACGACATTGGGGGCGATCCGTTCCTGGCGCCCCGGGAGTTCCTGGATCATTCCCAATGCACCGAGAATGGGCGGCGTCAAGAAGTGCTCGATCCCGACATCGGACCGACGGTGCAGATCGGCCCCCTCGGGCTGTACTCCGACACGCCATCGGTAGTAGGCCCACCCGCTCCCCGACTCGGCGAGCACACCGACGAAGTGCTGAGCAGTTGGCCGTCGATGCCGTCGTTCACCCTTACTGCTGACCGAGCCGACGACGCTGGTGAGCAGCCCCTGGCCGATGTGACCGTATTGGACGTCGGCTACTTCTACGCCTGCCCGTTCGCCGCCACGATTCTGGCCGAAGCCGGGGCTCGGATCATCAAAGTGGAGCCGCCGACTGGCGATCCGGGACGGCGCAACTGGATCACCGACTACGTAAAGTCGCAGGTGGGCAAAGAGTCCATCGTGTTAGACCTCAAGACTCCTGAAGGCCTCGACATCCTGAATCGGCTGGTCGACAAGGCCGACGTGTTCCTGCACAACTTCCGGCCGGGGACGCCCGAGCGGCTAGGCATCGACGCCGATTCCGTGATGGCCCGCAACCCCCGCCTGCTCTATGTGTATGCCTCGTGCTTTGGCAGCCAGGGACCGTGGGCCCACAAGGCCGGCTTCCACTCGTCACCCAACGCCATTGCCGGCGCCGGGGTGGTGGAGTCGGGTGACCAGAACCCACCCCGCAACCGCACCTACGGGGATCCCACCGCAGCCTTGGCCACCGCGGCGGCCATCATTGCTGGGGTGCTGGCCTGCCGCCGCACCGGACGAGGACAAAAGCTGGAGACCACCATGCTCACCGCCACCGCCTACGCCGTGGCCGAGTGGGGGATCCAACACTCCGGTCACCAAGCGCCAGTGGTGGATTCAGGGCAACACGGCTTCCACGCCTACCAGCGGCTGTACGAGACCGCCGACGGCTGGCTGGTGCTGGATGTTCACCGAGACCGCGAGCGTCAGGCCCTGGGCACGGTGCTCGGCGTCGAGCTTCCCAAGGTGCCCTCCCCAGAAATCGCAACCCAGTTGACCAAAGTGCTCAGCTCAGACTCGGCTGAGGCTTGGGAAGACCGGTTGCTGGCCGCCGGGGTACCCGCGGCCCAAGCTGACCGAGGTGACTTCTTGCACAACATGTTGAACGAGAATCACATGCGGACCAGCGGCGTGGCCGTTGAAGCCGAACAAGACGGCCTGGGCTCGTACTGGCGGGCCGGGCCGACCATGCAATTCTCGTCTGCTTCCACCCCCGCGGCCTCCTCACTCCCCCTCGGTTGGGCCACAGCGAAAATTTTGGGTGAACTTGGTATCGAAGATGAGGAGGTCACCCGACTGCACGATGCCGGAGTGACCAAGCCCATCGGACACGGCCTTCCCAGCTAAAGAACCGTGGATAACGGCAGCCTGACCCCGGTTGAGTAACCGCTAACCTCGTCCCGTGGATTTAGGAATCAGCGGACGACGGGCGCTGGTGGCTGCCTCATCAGCCGGACTGGGTCTGGCCACCGCAGTGGCACTGGCCGATGAGGGGTGCCGGGTGGTGATGAACGGGCGCGACTCCGACCGCCTCAACCACGCGGCTGGCGGCGTGCCTGGTGCCATCCCCATCGCGGGGGACGTGTCCGACGCGGCTGGTGCAACGGCATTGGTGGATGCGGCCACCGAGGCCTTGGGCGGCATCGACATCCTGGTCACCAACGCCGGCGGGCCGCCCGGGGGCAACTGGGCCGACACCGACACCAGCCTCTACGCGGCCGCTCTTGAGTTGAACCTCATTTCGGTGGTGGCCATGACCAAGGCGGCGGTGCCCGCCATGCAGACCCAAGGCTGGGGCCGAGTACTGGCCATCACCTCGGTATCGGTTCGCCAGCCCCTGAACATGCTCATACTGTCCAACACCGCTCGGGCCGGAGTCACCGGCTATCTCAAGACCATGGCCAACCAGGTGGCCGCCGACGGGGTGACCGTCAACTCCCTCCAGCCCGGCTACCACACCACCGACCGGCTCCGGCAGCTGTTCGGCGATCGGATGTCCGACCTGGAATCGAGTGCCGCCGCCCACTCGGTGGGCGACCCATCGGACTTCGGCCGGGTCGCCGCCTTCTTGTGCTCTGAGCACGCCCGGTTCATTACCGGAGCCGCCCTCCCGGTGGATGGCGGCCTCTACGCAGGCCTGCAATAGGCAAAAGGAGAAGACATGATCCGCCACGTTGTGATGTTCAAGTTCCGAGACGACGCCGACGAGGCTCAGCGCCAGGCGGTACACGACGCCATCGCCACCATGCCCGAGGCCACCGGCGTGACCGAGGCCTACGCCATCGGGCCTGATGCAGGCTTGGCCGAGGGCAACTTCGACTTCGCCGTTGTCGGGGACTTCGCCGACCAAGACGCCTACTTGACCTACCGCGACCACCCCGAGCACCAGCGGATCGTCTTCGACATCATCCGCCCAGCCATCACCGACCGGGCAGCAATCCAGTACGAGATCCCCTGACCGTTCCTCGGGCATTCCGAACGCGGTAGCTTCCTCCGTCTTCCAACGACAGCGGCCACGAGGGTAGCGTTTTTCGAGCAATATGACGGCAACTGCGGACAACCCGCTACTTTCTCCCTTTCCCGAGGGCTGGTACTTCGTCGCAAGTCGCCAAGCGCTGGAAAAAAGCGCCAATCTCATCCGGAAAACCTGGATGGGCGAGGAGATCATCGTCTGGTGTGACGACAACAGCGGTGTCTGTGTGGCCAACGCCTATTGCCCGCACTTGGGCGCCGACCTGGGGCCCGACGTCGGAGGGTGTGTCCGCGACGGCCGGCTGGTCTGCCCCTTCCACGGATTCGAATACGACACAGGAGGACAGTGCGTCGCCACTCCATTTGGCCCTGCCCCAAAGGCGGCTCGGCTTCGGGTATACGAGACCCGGGAAATCGCCGGTCTGATATTCGCCTGGTGGGGCATCGAGGGACGGGCACCGCAGTGGCACCTGCCTGCCGGGGAGCCCGATCAAACCGGCTGGAGCAGACACCACATTTGGATTTCCCGCTTTCCCGGCCATCCCCAGGAGACAACGGAGAACTCCGTCGACTTAGCCCACCTGACCCACGTCCACGGCTACGACAGCGTCAGCCGCGTCGATCCATTGGAGATAGAGGGGCACTTCCTCAGAAGCCGTTTCGACTTTGCCACTACCCGCAAAGTCGCCAAGATCGCCCGGCTGAAGCTCTCCGTTGAGGCCAACGCGCTCATTTACGGTTTGGGCTACTCCTACGTGGAGGTGCGCGAGGTGACAATTGGATTGGATATGCGCCTCTGGATATTGGCGACGCCTGTCGACGGCACTCACATCGACTTGACGGTGGTGTCGCAGACGGGACCTCTGCTCAAACCAGACCGCCGGATTGCGGGTCTGGCATTTCTGCCCCAGAGGCTGCGACCTCCCATCATCAACAGGTTCATGGCCTACTTCGAGAAACGAGACGTTTTGCAAGACGTTCCCATTTGGAGCGCCAAGCAGTACCGCCCCCGTCCCCGCCTGTCGCGTTCTGAAGGCGAGATCGGCCAATACCGCGCCTACTGCGCCCAGTTCTATTCCGATACGTCTGCTACCGCGGACTGCGACACAACGGTCGCCGACCAGGCTGCGGCCAACTAAGGGAGAAGGACTGCGAAAGTGGCCAAGGGCAAGACATCAAGTGGGCAGCAGAAAATCGCCATCGTCGGTGGCGGCATTTCGGGGCTCGGCGCGGCGTGGGGGCTGCACCATCAGCCGGACCGATTCGACTTTCGACTGTACGAGGCGCAAGAACAGCTCGGCGGCAATGCGATTACCGTGAACATGCCGCAAGACGACGGCAGTTCGATTCCCTTCGACATCTCAGTCACTGCGTGCATCCCGTCGGTGTACGACCACATCTTGCTGTTGATGAAGCAGTTCGACATCGAGCTGCTCGACACCAAGTTCAGCTACAGCGTCAAGTACGACGGGCAGGTCTATGCCCACGATTTCGATTCCGAGATCAGAGAGCAGCTGCAACCTGAGATTGACAAGTTCCAGCGCCTCCTGCGGCGCCTGCACCGGTTCGGATGGCTCACCAATTCCCAGTCGAAGGTGCTGAGCCTTCTGAACCCGTACAACTACGTGAGCATGGGCACGCTGTTGAATCTGGGCGGATTCTCCGGGGACTTCCGGTACAAGGTTCTCAAGCCCATGTTCGTCAACTTCCTAATGGCCACGAACGTGTTCGACATGCCGGCATCGCTGTTCGCCCGATATCTGGAGTTCTTCGACATAGAGGCGGCCACGCCCATGCAGACGTGGGACCAGGGAACGCAGAACATCTACCGGCACCTGTCGGCTGATTTTCAAGACAAGATCTATCTGAACCGGACGGTTCGAAAGGTGTACCGGTCGAAGTCCGGCGTTGTGGTGGAAGACACAGCCGGTGTACGGGAGGAGTTCGACGAGGTCATCTTCGCCTGCAATGCCAACCAGACCATGATGATGCTCGACAAGCCCACCGCCCTTGAGCGCTATCTGCTCTCGTCAATTCGCTATGAGAGCGAACTCCACAACCACACCGTCGTCCACCACGACTCCTCAGTGCTTCCCGACAACGAGGTGAAGCCGCTGACCACCCGCAGCAACCACATCGAGCAGTACGGCGCCCGGCCCGACAACGACGAGATCACCTACATCATGCACAACCAGCAACCGTGGGCCAACCGGTCGGACAAGCCCTGCCTGGTGACCTATAACGCGATCTCGCCGATCGACGAGGACAAGGTCGTCAAGAAGTGGTGGTTCCAGCACATCGTGCACGATGTGCGCCACGTCGCCTGGCTGGTCAACTTGTTCCGCTTCGTCCAAGGCAAGCGGCGAACATGGCACTGCGGCGCCCACACGCTGATCAACAGCCAGGAGACCTGCTTCATCACCGGACTCGCCGCGGCCAGACAGCTCGGCGCCGACTACCCCTTCAACGATCCCGACGCGAGGCGCGCCTTCAACTTCTACGGGAGCCTCATGTACGGCTGGCGCTTCAAAAAGGCGAAGCGCTAGAGCTGCTTCAACCAGTCAGCTCGCGCCGTTGGCCGGCGATGTGGAACTTCAGCTTCTTGTTCGGAGACATCGAGGCGAACGGGGAGATCTTGAACTTGTAGTTCTTCGGGGCGACTTCGAGGTCGAAATAGTGGGCGATCATAAGCAGATCGATCAACATCTGGAGTTCCGCCATCCGCCAGCCCATGCACGTGTGGGTGCCCAAACCGTATGGGGCATAGGTGGAACCGAGGTGCTCCTTGCGCGGCGGCTTATAGCGGTCGATATCGAAGGTGAACGGATCGGGAAACACGTCGTCCAAGTAGTGGGTGGCTGTGGTGGCGATGAAGACCCGCACTCCCTCTTCGAGCTCATACCCTTCGACCACGCACGCATTCATCACGTTGCGAACCGACATCGAGAGGGTCGGCCACATGCGCAAGCACTCCATGATGAAGCGGCGGCTGATGTCAGCCCCCGGCCCGGTGAGCGCCTCGACGTCGGGGTCGCCGTCGGCGAACAGGGCATCGGCCTCCGCCCTGATCTGCTCGTGGAA
>JAJDTA010000210.1 GCA_022827405.1 Acidimicrobiia bacterium | reverse complement strand
GCCAACGCCCGCTGCTGCTCGGTGGGCTGCACTCGGTATTCCGCGCCCCAATGGATGCTCAGCACCACGAATTCGGCCCCGAGTTCGATGGCTGCCCGGGCCTCAGTCAGGATGCCCTCGACAGAATTGATGTTCACAGCCCAAGGCTGGTCGTCAGGCAGGATCAACCCATTGAGCCCGTAGGTGTAGGACAAGTGGCCGACACTTATGCCGTTCACCTGATACAGCCGCGGGACGGCAGCTTCCCACAGGGTGCGGGCCATACCGGCATGCCCCAGCCCTGCCTGGTCAAACAGATCGAGGGTGGCCTCAATGCCCGCGACCCCCTGGTCCAGCGAGTGGTTCGACGCCGTCGAGCAGCCGTCGTAGCCCACGTTGGCAATGGCAACGGCCAAGTCGCCCGGGGCATTGAACAGCGGGTAACCGGAAAGAGCGAGATTGTCGGGCGACAATGGGGTCTCTAGGTGGCAGATGGCCAAATCGGCATCGCTCACGGCTTCACTCACCAACTCGAACATCGGAACATAGTCGTAGGCCAGCCCATCGCTGCCATTGGCCTCTGCTTGACGGAATACCGGACCGTGCGACAAAAGATCTCCAGTGAAGGCCAACCGGGCCTGTCGGGGTTCTGGAACCGAGGCGGGAGTGGGCAATGGGGTTGGTGTAGGAGCTGGCTCAGCTGGGGTGGGAGCCACAACAGGAGTCGCGGTGGGCTCGGGAGAGGGCGTGGTCACAGGTGCGGGCGTGGCCTCAGGCGAGAGCGCTGACTCAGGCGTAGGTGTAGGAGAAGGGGCCGTTGCAGAACTCGGATCCGGGGAGAGAGCAGGGGTGGGAGAAGGGGTGGAAGCCGGCATCTCGATCCCGTCCGAATCTGAGGATTGCGTTGGAGCTGTCGGAGAAACATCGGGCTCTTGGCCCCCACATCCGCCTAGCCAAACAACGAGGGCGACCAAAACGGCCAGCACAGTCGTCTTTGATAGACGCGCCAGCTGGGAGAGCAGGTGTTGGCCGGTCAAATGGCTGCGCAGAACAGCTCTGGGGTCACCGGGCAGTCGGTGCTGGAAACCGCCTCGGCCGCAGAGACCAGTCCGTCGGGACCGGCGACCCGGTCCACCAAGGCGAGCGGGACAACCTCTTCGTCAGCTTCCCACGCCTCCACCATTCCCAAGGCTCTCTCGACCAGCGAGTCCCACATCGGACCCGGCAAAATCGTCCCCTTGCCCGCCACCAGCCAAACCGGGACCTCGGCGGCTTGGGCCACCGCCGCCGCGGCCCGAGACCCGGAGACCGCCAAGAATCCGTCGGGACCGACCGCGGCTGACTCCAATAGCACCAGGTCTGCTGATGCCGCAGCCGCTCCCAGCCCGCTCTCAGGCACCTCGTCTACCCAGCCGTCCTGTTCCGACAATCGCCGCACCAGGTGGTGGCCCTCCCCCAACACGTCTACCACCAGCACCCGAAGATCGCCCCGGAGCCGCAAAGCCCGACCGATCAGATCCGGCCAGCCGAGCACGCAGACCGAGGCCTCGACTGGGAGCTCGCGCGACAGCAGCCGAGCAGTTCGGTCTTCGGCAATCGCCTCCATACACGCCCGGACTTCAGACCGGGGTTCGGCCGCGGTAAGAACCCGGGAGGCCAGCCACATGAGCGGACCCGAGGAGGGCTGGCGGGCGAGCATCCGCCGACAGGTGGTGACCAATCCGGCGGGGTCGTGGCCGAAACTCAACAGCGCCCCGGCCGTCTCCCGCACCAGCGATTCCTGACCCACCCCGGTAGAGCGGGCCACGTAGCGCAGGTGCTCGATTGGGTGCACCGCCCAAGCGTAGGCGACCACGATCTGATCATCAGCCCCGACATGAGGTTGAGCCACCGCCCTGGAGTAACTTCGGATGCGATGTCCACCACGCTTGATGCCGAAGTGACTCTGACTCCGCTAACCGGTGAACCCCGCCCAATTGGCGATTGGGTCACTGTCTTCCACCTGGTCGTTGTTGTTCTCGATCCCTACACCTACGAGAGCTCCTGGATGATCGACACCGCCGGCCGCGTTCTGCGCAACTTTGTGGGCGCCGACTGCCGGGTGGCGTTCTTGGTCACCGCGTCAGCCGACGAGGCCCAGGAATTCCTTGGGCCGTGGACCAATGAGATCCTCACCTTTGCTGACGAAGACCGCTCAGTGGTACGGGCCATGGGACTGGAGTCGCTCCCCGCCATCGTCCATCTCGACCACCAACTAAACCTGCGGGCCTCGGCCCAGGGCTGGAATCCCCCTGACTGGAGAGACTTCGCCTCCCAGCTCAGCGCGGCGATGAGCTGGCACCCCCCAGTGATCCCCGACGCGGGCGACCCATCGCCGTTCGCCGGAACTCCGGCGTTAGGCTGAGCTGAACTCCCCGCGGAATGAACCAAGCGCATGGCCGAATTCGCCTACTCCGAACTGCTCCCCAAAGGGCCTGACGCCGCCACCCAATACCGCCTGTTGACCACGGACTACGTCTCCCAAGTCACGCTGGGCGATCGCCAATTCCTCCAAGTCGACCCCGAAGGTATCCGCCTGCTCACCAGCGAGGCCATGAGGGATATTGCCCACCTGCTTCGATCCGAGCACTTGGGGCAGCTTGCCTCCATATTGGAAGACCCCGAGGCATCGGCCAATGACCGATTCGTAGCCACCGAGCTGCTCCGCAACGCCAATATCGCCGCTGGCGGAGTATTGCCCGGTTGCCAGGACACTGGGACGGCCGTGGTGATGGGCCACAAGGGTGAGCGGGTGCTCACCGACGCCGACGATGAGCAGGCCATCGCCCGAGGAGTGTTCGACACCTTCCAGACATCGAACCTTCGCTATTCGCAACTAGCCCCGCTGTCGATGTTCGAGGAGCGCAACACCGGCAACAATCTGCCCGCGCAGATCGAGATCTATGCGGTGCCGGGAGAGGCCTATTCGTTCTTGTTCATGGCCAAGGGCGGCGGCTCGGCCAACAAGTCATACTTGTTCCAGGAGACCAAGGCGCTGCTCAACCCCGACTCTCTCACCCGCTTTATGGACGAGAAGCTCCGCACCCTGGGCACCGCCGCCTGTCCCCCCTACCACTTGGCGGTGGTCATCGGCGGCACCTCGGCGGAGTACACGCTGAAAGTCGCCAAGTACGCCTCGGCCCGCTATCTGGACACTCTGCCCATCGAGGGTTCGGCAACCGGCCACGCTTACCGGGACTTGGAGTGGGAAGACCGTATTCTGGAGTTGACCCGGCAATTCGGTATCGGGGCCCAATTCGGCGGCAAGTACTTCTGCCACGACGTGCGGGTGATTCGGCTGCCCCGCCACGGGGCTTCCTGTCCGGTCGGAGTGGCGGTGTCGTGTTCGGCCGACCGCCAGGCCCTGGGCAAGATCACTTCAGAGGGGATCTTCCTGGAGCAGCTGGAGACCGACCCGGCCCGCTTCCTGCCGGAGGTCACCGACGACGAGTTGAGCGGCCAGGTGGTACGAATCGACCTGGATCAGCCCATGGCCGACATTTGCGCCGAGCTGTCGAAGTATCCGGTCAAGACGAGGCTGTCGCTCACCGGCACCCTGGTGGTGGGCCGCGACCTGGCCCACGCCAAGATCAAGGAGCGGCTGGATGCCGGGGAGTCCATGCCCGCGTATCTGCGCGACCACCCGGTGTACTACGCCGGTCCGGCCAAGACCCCCGAGGGCTACGCCTCCGGATCGTTCGGCCCCACTACCGCGGGGCGGATGGACCCCTACGTGGACCAATTCCAAGCAGCCGGGGGCAGCATGGTGATGCTGGCCAAGGGGAACCGGTCTCGCCAGGTGGTCGAAGCCTGTGCCCGCCACGGCGGGTTCTACCTGGGTTCGATCGGCGGCCCCGCCGCTCGTCTGGCCAAGGACTCCATCCGCAAGGTTGAGGTGCTGGAGTACCCCGAGCTGGGCATGGAAGCGGTGTACCGCATTGAGGTCGAGGACTTCCCCGCCTTCATCGTGACCGACGACAAGGGAAACGACTTCTTCACCGAGGTCTCCACCCCGGTGTCCATTAGCTGACTAACCAAAAAGCGAATCAGTTGATCTGGCGGTCGTGGGCTGACCAGTAGGGCTCGCGGAGGCGGTACTTCTGGAGCTTGCCGGTGGCGGTGCGAGCCAGTTCGTCGCGGAATTCCACCGATGTTGGGCACTTGTAGTGGGCCAAGCGGTCGCGGCAATGCCCAATCAGCTCAGCCTCGGATGCCGACTCTCCTGGTGCCAGCACAACCAGGGCTTTTACCGTCTCGCCCCACTTCTCGTCGGGGACTCCGATGACGGCCACTTCGGCCACCGCTTCGTGGGCGAACAGAGCGTCCTCTACTTCGATGGAAGACACGTTTTCGCCGCCGGAGATGATCACGTCCTTCTTGCGGTCCGACAGCGAGAGGTAGCCCTCGTCATCTATGTGGCCACCGTCGCCGGTGTGAAACCAGCCCCCGGCTAAAGCCTCAGCCGAGTCGTCGGGCTGCTCCCAATACCCCTCCAGCACGTGGTTGCCCCGTGCCAGCACCTCGCCCGATTCGTCAACGTCCAGCGAAATGCCCAGTGCGGGAACACCCTGGCGGGACAGCTTGACCGCCCGCTCGGCTGGACTCAGGTGGTCCCATTCGGCCCGTCGGCGATTGATGGTCAGATAGGGAGCGGTCTCGGTCAGGCCGTAGAGCTGCATGAACTCCCAGCCCAGTTCGGTCTCCATCCGCTCGATGGTGCGCGTGGGGGGAGGGGCACCGGCCACCGTCATGCGTACCCGTCCCGAGCCGGGAATGTCCCCCTCCCAATTCTGAGCGGCATCCAGTACCGCGGCCACCACCGCGGGGGCCCCGCACATGTACGTCACCCCGTGGCGCTCCACTCGCCGCAAGATCTCCGTACCGTCCACCTTGCGCAGCACGATGTGGCGGGCCCCGGCGCCACTAACGGCATAGGGCATGCCCCACCCGTTGCAGAGGAACATGGGCAGCGTGTGGAGGTACACGTCCCGATCGCTCACACCGGCAGCCCAGCCGAAGGTGGCGGCATTCAGCCACAGCGAGCGGTGGGTCATCTGCACGCCCTTGGGGCGGGCCGTGGTACCCGAGGTGTAGTTGATGGTGGCGGTGGCTTCCTCATCGGGGGTCCACGGCTCGGGCTCGACGTCGAACCGGTACAGGGCCTCGTCAGATTCCGCGCCCAGCACATAGCGGTGGGGGCAGTCCACATCGGCCAGCGTGTCGGCCAGCTCCGGGTCGAACAGCAGCATCGACGCCCCGCAGTGCTCCACGATGTAGCCGATCTCCTCCTGATTGAGCCGGAAGTTGATGGGCACGCACACCCGGCCGTTCCCGCTCACCCCGAACAGCGAGACCATCAGCCGAGAGGCGTTGTGGGAGACAATGGCCACCCGCTCGCCGAAACCAATGCCGTGCTCGTCCAACGAGGCAGCCTGGGCTCGGGCCAATTCGGCCATCCGGGAATAGGTCAGCTCCCCCCAACTCTCTGCCGGCTGATCCGGCTCATCCACGATGCCCACCCGATCGCCGTACACCGTCTCAGCCCGGGCTAGGAAATCCCCCACACACAGAGCAACCTTCATGCCCCCACCGTAACCACCCCACTGCTCTCGACGCCTGCTGTGGGTTCGCCGCAGTCCACTCGTACAATCTCGGTTGTGACGGTTGCACGGGTCCTCGGGGCATTGGGCAAGACGGTCATTTCCATCGGCCTCATCATCCTGCTGTTCGGGGTCTTCCAGTTGTGGGGGACAGGCGTATTCGAGGCTCGGGCCCAGCAGGATCTAGAAGGCCAGTTCTCCGATCTGCTCGACGCTTCTGAATCCCTGAGCCCTCCGGCCCCTGATCCGGTGGTGTCCGCCACCCCTGAACCCACCCCCGAACCCACCGATGCGCCCACGCCCACAACAGAGCCCGCCGAAGAGCCCCTTGCCGTGGAGGAAGCCGACCCGATCCCGACAACACCGAGCCCGACCCCGACTGCCACTCCCCAACCCACTGCCACTCCTGAGCCCACCCCCGAGCCCACTCCTGATCCTGAATGGCTGGAACTGCTCTACCCCGACTGGGGATCGCCCATCGCCCGGGTCCACATCCCCACGCTCGGGGTGTCCAAGACCGTGGTTGAGGGGGTCCGGGTGAGCGACCTCCGCAAAGCCCCCGGCCACTACCCCAATACCGTCATGCCCGGCCAGGCAGGAAACGCAGCCATCGCCGGGCACCGCACCACCTACGGGGCGCCATTCGGAGAAATCGATGAGCTGGTTCCCGGCAACCAGATCTTCGTCGAGACCATCCAAGGGAGATTCGTCTACCAAGTGGTGGCCCAAGGAGACGGCCACGGGCACTTGATCGTGCCGCCCAGCGCGGTTGAGGTGCTCGACCAGGACTTCAGCGAGCACCCCAATCGGCTCACCCTCACCGCCTGCCATCCCAAGGGCTCGGCCCGACAGCGAATCATCGTGGTGGCCGAGCTGGTGGGCGAGCCCGTTCCCTCCTATCGCCAACTCGGCGAGGAGGGACAAGCAGACGTGCAGCTAGCCGATGAGAACGTGAACGAGACAGCCGATCCCACTGAGACCGTCACGGCCACCGCGATGCCAACGGCCGGCGACATCGCCACGGCGACCCCGACTCCAGAGGCCGCCTCCGACACCACGGCGACCCCGACTCCACCGGCTGGTCCAACCGAAGGGGCGCCCGCGGGAACCCCGACTCCGGAGGCTGCTGAAGAGGCCCCCGAGCAGGCACCGGTAGCGGCCGGGAGTCAGCCGCCAACCGAGCCGCAGAGCCCAGTCCCCGCGGAGCGGACACCCGCCGCGACATCTGATTCCTTCGGCGAGGGCCTCGACGGCGACGCCGACGCATGGCCGCCGGCCGTATTGTGGAGTTTGGCCGCTTTGGCCATCTGGTTCTTCGCCCTGTTCGCGGGGCGCCGATGGAAGAAGCTGCCGGCCTACGCCTTGTCGGCTCTACCCTTCCTGGTCGTGATGTTCATGGCGTTTTGGCACATCGACAGAATCCTCCCCTCGTACTGATTGATGAATTGATTGATGGACCGCAAGACGCTGAGGGTCAGCCGCATCTTGACATCCGTGGCACTGGTGCTGGCATTGGCCGCTGCCGGCTGCGCCGACGAAGAGTCTGAGGAGTCCCGACTCGACGAGGTGTTCGTCGAGCCCACGGCCGAGCCCGACCTGCTGCCCACCGAAGAAGATCTGCGGGATCGGTTCGAGGGACTCGTCACCGAGCCCTACGACCTCCTAGTAGGGACGTGCTTCAACCAGTACCGGTATCTGGACCGCAACGATCTGCCTGCGCAGCTGACCACTGCCATCGGCTGCACCCGCCCCCACAACGCCCAGGTGTACGCCATCGTGATCCACGACGCCCCGCCCGGCGCCCCCTATCCCGGAGAAAAGGCAGTCAACGATTGGGGACTGATGCAGTGCTATGAGCGGTTTGAGCCGTTTGTGGGTCTGGTCTACGAACTGTCGGAGCTCGACATCGGCATGATCACCCCCAGCCGAACCGACTGGGAGGGCGAGAACTACCGCCGCCGAATCTCCTGCTATGTGTTCGACCGCAATCGGTGGCTGCTGAAGACCGACGTGGAGGGCATCGGCCTCTAAGCCCTTGCTCTGAGCTGTGGACGCCCCTTAGGCCATCAGCGCGACCAAAGCCGACCAAGACTGCGGCACGGCCCCGCCCCCGGTTCCGTCGTCGGGATCCCAGTACTCGGCAAACCCGCTCCGCATCGCTCCCCTCACGGTGGTTGAAGCCACCGCCTCAGCGGCCTGGTGCCGGCCGTGTCGGCGCAATCCCACCCACATCAGATAGCTGAGCTGGGGCCATGCCGGGCCTCGCCAATAGGCGCGGGGATCGAAACCGGGCTCCTCGCGGTGAACGCCCGCCGGCCCGCAGCGTCCGCCGTAGGCCGAGGGTTCGACCAGGTCGGCAGCCACGGAGTCGATCCGGTCGGACTCGGCCGCAACCAGCATCGGCAGAAGGCCGTCCAACGTGCGCACCCGGCCCGACCCCCGCTCCGACGGGCCGGCATCGGCCCAAGTTCGACGGGACTCGTCCCATCGGGCGGCCAGATACCCAGCCAGCTCGTCGGCCCGGTCGGTGACCTCCGACCGCCCGGCCACTTCAGCCAGCTCCCGGGCGTTGAACACCACCAACGCATTGAACCCTGCCGATGCTGACTCGAACGCCGGATTGGCCATCGGAGAGCCCGCCGGACTGCGTTCGATCGACATCACCAGCTGGTTCTTGATCGGACGCCAGGCTTCCAAAGAGAATCCACCGGGACAGAAGTCATCCCAGCGGGGGCTGTCGTCGGCACCGCTCTCCCACGGATGGCACAACGACACCAGCCCACTCGGATGGCGGTCGCGGTCGAATAGCAGAAATCGCAGGCCGTGCTCGGCCTTGGCCACCGTCTCCCCGTCGATCTCTGCCCCCCGCCGCACCAACTCCGCTATGGCGTGTCCGTACATGGGGGGCTGGGTGATGGACGACGCCTCATCCCAACCCCACAAATCGGCGGCCACACCGGGATGGCGCACATAGTTCATGTGGGGAACGAAACCGTCGGCAGCTTGAACCGACAGCGCAGTCTGGAGCTCGGTCAGCCCGCGGTCGTCGCCCAGCTCAGCCCAGCACAACGCGTGGAAGCAGGAGTCCCACAGCCACTGCCAGGGGTAGGTAGCAGGATTAGGTACGGCGTACCCCTCGGGAACCCAGTGGGCTTCCAGCACCGACCGGGCCGCGTCCCGCACCGCTGAGCGGTCGAATCCCTCGGGCTTCTCCATATCTCCAGAGTCTCACGATTGGGCGCGATCTGGTTACCTCGTAGGAATGGCCCGGGCCGCGATCGTCTCATTTCGACTGGGGCTGAGCGACGGCGTGTCTGTGGTCGCCCGCCTCTGGCAGGAGATGCTGGCCGACATCGGCTTCGACATGGTGACGGTGGCCGGGGAAGGTCCGGTAGACCGGTTGGTCCCCGGCCTCGGCATCGACCAGCTCGACGGCCCCGATCCCGACGGGTTTGCCGCCTCGGTGTCTGATGTCGACTTGGTGGTAGTGGAGAATCTCTGCACCATCCCGTTGAACCTCCCAGCTGCCCGTACGGTGGCCCGTGCCCTGGCCGGGCGCCCCGCCATCCTCCATCACCACGATCCCCCGTGGCAGCGGGAGCGGTTCGCGGCGGTGACCGAGCTGCCCCCCGACGACCCCTCCTGGCGCCATGTGGTCATCAACCGATTGACCGCCGAGCAGTTCTCCCAGCGGGGCATCGACTCCACGGTGATCTACAACGGCTTCGACACCACCAGCCCCGAGGGCGATCGGGCCGCGATGCGAACCATGTTGGAAGTGGATGACGAGACCCTGCTCGTGGCCCACCCGGTGCGGGCCATCCCCCGCAAGAACATCCCCGGGGCCATCGCCATCGCCGAGGCGCTGGACGGCGCCTATTGGCTGATGGGACAAGCCGAAGAGGGTTACGACGCCACCTTGGAGCAACTGCTGGCCGATGCCCTCTGTCCGGTCATCCACCGGCCGGTAGCCCGCACCCCTGACATATACGCCGCCGCCGATCTGGTGGTGTTACCGTCAATCTGGGAGGGATTCGGCAATCCGCCGGTGGAGGCAGCCATCTGGCGGCGTCCCTGTGTGGTAGGTGATTACCCGGTGGCCCGCGAGCTGGCCGAGTTCGGATTCCAGTGGTTCACCCCCGACCGCCTCGATGAAATCCGGACGTTTCTGAACTGCCCCGACACCGACCTGTTGGACCAGAATCAAGCCATCGCCCAGCAGCACTTCTCCTTGGAACGAGTCCGATCAGACCTGGTCGCGCTCCTGAACGACGCCGGATGGCTCCCGTGAGCGCCGACAACCTGGCCGCCCGCCGACGGCTCATCGCCCGATTGACCACTGCTGGCCAGCGACTGGGCTACCTCCTGTACCTGGCGGCGGCCGCCCTGTTCTTCACCGGCTTCGCCACCAGCTTCCGCAGTTCCCTCGTCACCGCCATCATCACCTGCCTCCTCGTCGGCTCCCTCTTCCTCGCCCCCGCCATCATCTTCTCCTACGCCGTAAGAGCCGCCGACCGCGAAGACCCCTTGGCCTAAGGGCTTATATCAATCGGCTCAACCGGCAGCCGACCGGCAACCACTTCGGGCAAGAACTCCCGCAATCTCTCCGGCAGCATTTTCTCCTCTGAGGCCAGCACCTCTTCCAAACTCCACCAGCGCGCCTCCTCAAACGCCGCCGCCTCCAATGCCTCGAGGTGCTGTGGATTCCACTCTCCCCCATCAGGGCACCAAGCCACATGGATGCGCTCGTTGGAATCGAAGTGGATGCCGGCAAAGTCGAACTCCACATGCTGGGTCCAGATGCAGGGGCCGACCTCCACATCGGTAAACCCGGCCTCCTCCCAAAGCTCTCGACGGGCGCCAGCAGCCGAGTCCTCCCCCGGACCCAGCCCTCCTCCGGGTATCTCCCACCACGGATCTTTGCGGGGATCAATGGGGTCGCTAGCCCGCATCAAAAAGACGCGCCCTTGTCGATCGAGCAGCACCACTCGGGCGGCGGGGCGGCGCAACGTCCAGGCCATGGGCGCCGACCATACCCGCCCGAATGGATAGCCAGCAGCAGGTTTCCGGTACAGTCCCGCTCGAAGAGCCAAGACCGGGGGTTGCCCACGATGGAGTTCGGATATTTTGCCCAGTGCTTCGTGCCTGATTTCGGCTACGAGGGGAATCCCGACTGGGAGGCCCAGCGCATCCGCGACAACCTGGAGATCTCCCAGTTGTGCGATCGCCACGGGTTCAAGTACATCTGGGCCTCAGAGCACCACTTCTTGCGGGAGTACTCCCACATGTCCTCCCCCGAGGTGTTCCTATCGGCGGTGGCCTCGACCACCGAGAACGTGCATTTGGGCTCGGCCATCTTCAACATCACCGCTCCTGTGAATCACCCAGTGCGCTCGGCTGAGCGGGCGGCCATGATCGACGTGCTGTCCAACGGCCGTTTCGAGTTGGGAACCGGCCGGGGCTCCTCGTCCACCGAGGTGATGGGCTTCGGCATGCCGGGAACTCCCCGCGACCCCGAAACCGGCCTGGCCGACACCGAGGTCACCCGCGGCCTGTGGGACGAGGCCATCCGCCAGATCCCCCACATGTGGCGCGAGGGGGCATACAGCTACGAGGGCGACAGCTTCTCAATGCCGGCCCGGGAGATCTTTCCCAAGCCGGTCACCAAGCCCCATCCCCCGTTGTGGGTGGCGTGCGGCAGCCCGGGCACCTTTGAGAAGGCCGGCAAGCTGGGCATCGGGGTGCTGTGCTTCACCATCGGCACGCCCGACGAGATCGCCCCGCTGATCGAGATCTACAAGAACGAGGTGGCCAGCTGCAAGAACCCGGTGGGCGACTTCGTGCACGACAACGTCATGTGCGTGGGCTTTGGCATCTGCTTGGATGATCGGGAGATGGCCATCGACCTGGCAACCCGGAGTCATATGTACTACTACCAGTGCCTCGTGTACCGCTGGCTGGACACCTTCCCCAAGCCGGACGGGATTCCCGAGTGGCCCTCGGTCATCCCCGAACCCACCCACGACGATGTCAAGATGGCCATCGAGGGCGGGTCGCTGTGCGTGGGCAACGCCGAGGACTGCGTCCACGTATCCCGCCAGTACGAGCGGGTGGGCGCCGATCAGTATGTGATCAGCCCGCTCACCTCCACACTGCCCATGGAGGTGGTGCGCGAGACCATCGTGAACTTCGGCAAGCACATCATCCCGGTCATCGACACCGATCCGGTGCATCGCTCGACCCGACAGCGGGAAGCAGCCTTGGGCGCGGTGAGCTAAACTAAGTGTTTCTTGAAGAATCCATGACAAAACTCAAGCGGGCCTAGCCAGGCTGCGGTTCAACCGCTAGCGTTTGACCGTCCCTTGAGTCCAACGTTGGGAGCAATCACATGCAAAAGACCATTCACCGCTGGCTGGCCCTTCTCGGGTTGGTGCTGGCCTTCTCGTTGATCGCCGCCTCATGCGGCAACGACGACAGCGACGACGGCGGCGCAGCCCCCGCGGCCCCTGAGGCCACCGAGGCAGCCACCCAAGCGCCTGAGCCAACGGAGGCACCGGAAGCGACCGTTGACCTTGTTCAGGACGGCGGAACCTTGCAAGCCGTCAAGGATCGCGGCCACGTGCTTTGCGGCTCCCGCGACGACGTGCCCGGCTTCGCCCTGCTGAATGCAGACGGCGAGTACGAGGGCTTCGACATCGACATGTGCCGAGTGGTGGCCGCTGCCATCTTTGGCGATGCCAGCGCCGTGGAGATCGTGCCGGTCACCAGTGCCGAGCGCTTCACCGCTCTGGCCTCGGGTCAGTTCGAGGTGATGAACCGCAACACAACCTGGACCGCAACCCGTGACGGTACCGAGGGCGCCAACTTCCTGTTCACCACCTATTACGACGGCCAGGGGCTCATGGTGCCGGCCTCCACCGGCTTCACAACGCTGGACGACCTGGCCGACGCCAACATCTGCGTGAGCACCGGTACCACCACCGAATTGAACCTCACCGCAGTGTTCGCCGCTCGGGGCATCCCGTTCAACCCGGTCACCTTCGAAGGCTTCGACACCTTGGTGCCAGCCTATGAAGAGGGCCAGTGCGAGGCGATGACCGCCGACAGCAGCGTGCTCGGCGTGTTCAAGTTCGAGATTGAAGGCAAGGGTGGACCCGACCAGCACATCATGGCCGAGCTCATCTCCAAGGAGCCCTTGGGCACCGTGGTACGCGACGGCGACACCGAGTGGGCACAGGTTGTGAACTGGGCCACCATGGCCACAGTTCAGGCCTGGGAGTTCGGACTCGACTCCAGCAACATCGGCAGCTACGACGGCACCGATCCCAACATCTTGAACTTCCTGGGCCGCGACGGCTTCGATCCTGGCCTCGGCCTACCCACCGACTTCGCCGTCAACGTGGTGGAGCAGGTTGGGAACTACGAGGAGATCTTCAACCGCTATCCGCAGTTGGGTGTCCTCGACGGTAGCGTGAACGACCTCTGGTCCAACGGCGGGCTCATGTACGTCCCGCCCTACCGCTAGGGAAAACCCCACTCGTCTCTTGACGGGCAGTATCTGAAACGATGAGCGGCCCACCGGTCACCGACCGGTGGGCCGCTCTCGTCTAGAGTTCAAGGTCACACTGCTATGAGCAGCCCTGCTGATCTCGCTAGTCCACAAGCTGACCTCACCGCAGTACCCTCCGCGCCTCCCAGCCGCAGACTGCTGGCGCTTCTGGCCGACCTGGCGCTTCTGGCCCTGGTGGGAGTCATCTCCGTTTGGCAACTGGGATTGCGGCTACTCGACAACTACAGCGACATTCCAGAGTTGGCGCTCGCCTGGGTGTTCCTGGTGGTTGTGCCTGCGTCGGTCGTTGCCATCGTTCTTATCGATGCTACTCGCATCGGCCAGACGCCGGGCATGGCCGCGGCCGGCATTCGAACCATTCACGACGGCACGACAAAGCGGGCTCTCCCCACCGATGATCCGAGAGTCCCAGAACCCGGTATCCCTGCTCTGTGGCGCGACGTGCGAGTACTCCGATTCGCTGCACAAGTGATGGCCGTGGTGGTCGTAGTAGCCCTCATCCGATGGATGTTCCACAACCTCATCGTGAGTATGGACGAAATCGGCCTGCCCAAGGGCTTCGGCTTTCTCGATTCCCCCTACGGCGTAGCCCTGCGGGACGCCCACGGGTTTAACGTGCGTGATCCCGTTTGGAAGGGGTTGCTCATCGGCCTCCAAAACACCATCGTGGCGTCAGTGGTGGGGATTCTCATTGCCACCATTGTGGGGCTGTTCGTGGGGATCGCCCGGCTTTCCTCCAACTGGCTGGTGGCCAAAGGGGCGAGCCTTTTTGTGGAGAGCCTGCGCAACATTCCGCCGCTGGTGGTCATCGTTTTCTTCGGTTTTGCGCTGTTCACCTTCGGCCCCTTCCCCCGCTTCAACCCAACCAGCCCTCCGTGGCAAGGTACCTTCTTCGGCTCGGACAGCAACTGGATCATTGTCAGCCGGGACCGATGGGCCATCCCATCGCTGGCTTCTGAGAGCAACGTAGGTGTGTTCTGGCTGCTTGCCCTGGCCGCGGCCATCGTCGCCATGGTGGTGTGGCAATGGCGGACTCGTCGCAACAACGCCACCGGCGTACCCCATCACCGTGTGCTGTGGTCAGTGGGGGTGTTCGCAGTGATCGTGGTCGCCTGTTTCGCTGCCCTGGGCGGCCCCTACTCTTGGTCGTGGCCCGCAGTGTCAGAGAACGGGCGGCGAGTGGTCGGGGGGTTTAGCACCAACTCGGGGTACATGGCGCTGACTCTGGGCTTGGGCCTATACCACGCCAGCTTCGTGGCCGAGATCATGCGCGGGTCCATTTTGGCCGTCCCCAAGGGCCAATCGGAAGCGGCCACATCGGTGGCGTTGAAATCCGGCCAGCGCTATCGCCACGTAGTGCTGCCGCAGGCAATGCGGATCGCCATTCCCCCCTACATCAGCGAGTGCGCCAACCTGATCAAGAACACGTCTTTGGGAATCGCTGTGGCCTACCCCGACCTCTTCCAAGTGGTCGTCACCGCATGGGGCATCAACTTCCCCGCCCCCCAACTCATCCTCATAGTCGTGATTGTCTACGTGACCATAAACCTCATCGTGTCGGCGCTGTTGAACATGTACAACCGATCCATCCAGCTCAAAGAGCGATGATCCGATGACCGCCACCGTGCCTCCCCCCGAAACCAATCCGCAGGGTGATCCATCCCGCCTGCCGCCTGATATGCGGGTCTCGCCCAGCACCTGGCTACGCAAGAACCTATTCAACAGTTGGTACAACGCCCTTATCACCGTGGTAGCGGTGGTGGTCGGAGCGATCCTCCTGTACTACGGCGGACGCTTCATTTTCGTCACCGGACAGTGGGAGGCGGTGCGCAAGAACCTCACGCTCCTCATGTTGGGCGTGTACCCCCGCAATGAGCACTGGCGGCTGGTGGCCCAGATGTACCTAGTGGCCTCGGCCCTAGGGTTGGCCTGGGGAACGGTCACAGCCAAAAGCCATGACCAGGCCGAAGACACTGGCGTTGCAGCACAGCGACCCACTCCCCTCGATTTGCTGCGCCGCTACTGGCCCATCCTCTTGATGTTGGTCGTCATCCTGGTGTTCACCCGCACCATCTGGCCAACGCTGTTCACTCTCTCCACCATCGCAGTCGGGCTGGCAATGAGGGCCGTTGCCATACGCTTGCCCCGCTCTTTCCGGAGTGTCGGTTGGTTCGCAGCAGCTTTCATGGCCATCGTGTCCTTCCAAGTGGTCTCGGGCGCAAACGGCAACGCCTGGTGGTGGATGAGTGCGCTATTCGCATTCGCCGCATTGCAACTCGCCAATGTGAGGGATCTCACCAAGTACCTGGGAACGACGATGGCCTGGCCGATATTCGGTCAGGCGCGACTTATCACCGCCAAAGATCTCTTGTGGCTCAGGCGGGCGGTCCAAATCTTGGCCGTAGCCGCCGCAGTCGTCGCAGTGAGGGTGATCTACTGGCTCATTGGCGACACCTCTAGCGTCAGCTGGGACGAATGGTCGGGGCTGTATCTCACGTTGGTGGCCTCCGGTGCAGCCATCATCCTGTCGTTCCCCTTGGCCTTGCTTCTGGCAGTGGGACGGCGCTCCTCGCTTCCCGCCATTCGCTGGCTCTGCGTGACCTACATCGAGTTCTTCAGGGGTGTCCCGTTCATTGCCCTGTTGTTCGTGGCCAAGATCTTCATCGACTTCTTCCTCAACGTCGACACTCCGCTCTCCCTGACCACCCGGACGCTCATCGTTTTCACTATCTTCAGCTCGGCTTATGTAGCCGAGGTAGTGCGCGGTGGACTTCAGGCCGTGCCAAGGGGGCAGATCGAAGCCGGCCAAGCCGTAGGCCTGCAACCACCGGCCGTCATGAGGCTGATCGTGCTACCTCAAGCCCTGCGGGCAGTCATCCCCGCCATGGTGGGCCAATTCATCAGCTTGTTCAAGGACAGCACACTATTCGCCTTCATCAGCGTGGTGGAGTTCTATCGGGCCCGCGAGCTGATCCACTCCCAGCAGGAATACTCCACGGTTGCCATTGCGGAAACACTGGTCTTCGCAGCCTTCGTCTACTGGGCCATCAGCTACACCATGTCCAAAGAAAGTCAGCGCCTCGAGCGCCACCTCGGAGTCGGAGAACGATGACAGACACAACTACAACAACATCCAACGTCAACAGCGACGCCACCCAGATCGGCGGACGACAACTCATGGTCGAGATGTCGGGCGTGGACAAGTTCTTCGGGACCTTTCAGGCGCTCGCCAATATCGACATGAAGGTCGGTGCAGGCGAGGTGGTGGTGGTGATTGGGCCATCGGGGTCGGGTAAGTCCACGCTCATTCGCTGCATCAACCGACTGGAACATCACGACCGGGGCCACATTGTGGTTGATGGCATCGAACTCACCGATGACGTGCGTAACATCGCCCTCATCCGCCGGGAAACTGGCATGGTCTTCCAGCAGTTCAACCTGTTCCCCCACCTCACCGTGATCGACAACATCACCCTAGGGCCTCGCCAAGTGCTGAAGATGCCCAAGCAGCAGGCCGAAGACCGGGCCATGGAGCTGTTGGAGCGGGTCAAGATCCCCGAGCAGGCCCGCAAGTTCCCCGGCCAGCTCTCCGGCGGCCAGCAGCAGCGGGTGGCCATTGCCCGGTCGCTGGCCATGCAGCCCAAGATCATGCTGTTCGACGAGCCCACTTCCGCGCTGGACCCCGAGATGATCTCTGAGGTGCTCGAGGTGATCCTCGAGCTTTCTCAAACAGGCATGACCCTCATCGTGGTCACCCACGAGATGGGCTTCGCCCGGGAGGCCGCCGACCGGGTCATCTTCATGGCCGACGGCGAGATTGTCGAAGTGGGCGAGCCCGAGCACTTCTTCACCAACCCCCGAGAAGAACGCACCCAGCTCTTCTTGTCCCAAATCCTCTGAAGTCAGCTTCCCCTTTTGTCCGGCCCGGTAGGGTCAGAAACGGACAGACCAGGTCGCCCGGTACCATGGGCGGCATGAATGCTGTTTCCCCGCTTACTGAGAACGTTGCTCCTCCTGGTTTGAAGGGCCTGATTGTGGCCGACACGGAGGTGGGCTCGGTTCGCGGGGATGAGGGGTGGTTCCACTACCGGGGGCGAAATGCGGCTTCGCTGGCCCGGGATCTCTCGTTTGAGGAGGTGGCCCATCTGCTCTTGGGCGGGGAATTGCCGGATAGTGCAGCCAAGGAGGCGTTTCGGGCTGAGCTGGCTGCGGCCCGTCGCCTGACTCCGCAGGCAGAAGACCTGGTTGCTGCACTGGCGCAACCCGACCTGCCCCCGATGACCATCTTGCGCAGCGTTCTGGGGGTGGAGGTTGACCCTCGGCCGACGCTGGATCTTGACCCGGATGAACGGCGGTCAGCGGTGATGCGGGCCATCGGAATCACACCCACTGTGTTGGCCTCCGTGAATCGCGTCAGATCAGGGGCCGAGCCGCTGGGTCCCGACGACTCGCTATCCCACAGCGCCGACTACCTGCGCATGACCTTGGGCGAAACGCCGCTCCCCGAGCACGCCCGTGCGGTGGAGACCTATTTGTGCCTGACCGCCGATCACGGATTCAACGCCTCCACGTTTGCGGCTCGAGTCATCACCAGCACCGGGACCGACGTTGCCGGAGCGTTGGGAGGAGCCCTGGCCGCGCTGGCCGGCCCGTTGCACGGCGGGGCGCCGGGCCGGGTGCTGGACATGCTGCATGCCATTGGCCATCCCGACAACGCGGTGCCGTGGATCGCGGCCGAGTTGGACGCCGGCCGCAAGATCATGGGGTTCGGCCACGCGGTTTACCGGGCGGCTGACCCTCGCTCTGAGACCTTGAAAGCCGTGGCCATCGAGTTGGGCGGCGAGTTGGTGGAACGGGCCCTCGACATCGAGAGCCGAATCCTGGCCTATCTGGCCGAGTGGAAGCCTGACGCGGTGATCGTCACCAACGTGGAGTACTACGCCGGTGTGGTGCTCCACCTGGCCGGCCTGCCCCAAGAGGCCTTCACCCCCACCTTCACCACCAGTCGGGTCGTCGGCTGGGGTGCCCATCTGCTTGAGCAAGCCGCCAACAACAAGATCATGCGCCCCAGCGCCCGCTACACCGGGCGCCTCCACAACGGCGACTAGGCGTCGAACGCGGCCAGTATTTGGTCGGCGGCAGCCGCGGGCGCCAATTGTCCACTGGCTACTTGGCCCTCCAGTAGACCGGCCAGGTCGGCCACTTCAGGGGAGGCCTGAAGGCGGTCTCGGAGGCGGTCTTCCACCATGGCCCACATCCATCGCACCTGCTGGTCGGACCGGATTCCGGCGAGCTCCCCGGAATCGCTCAGCGCTTGATAGTAGGCCTGGATCTGGTCCCACACCTGGTCGAGTCCGGTGCCCTCAATGGCGCTGACCGCCAGCACCGGGGGAACCCAGCTGGGGTTGGCCGGAGCGGTCATGGCCAGAGCGGCCCGGTAGTCCCGCACCGCCCTCTGGGCGGCAATCTCGTTGCCGCCGTCGGCCTTGTTCACCACCAGGGCGTCGGCCAGCTCCAACACGCCCTTCTTGATGCCCTGGAGCTCGTCGCCGGCGCCAGGCAGCATCATCACCAGGAAGAAGTCCACCATTTCGGCCACTGCGGTCTCCGACTGGCCCACGCCCACCGTCTCCACCAGCACCACATCGAATCCCGCCGCCTCAACCACGGTCATGGTCTCGCGGGTGGTACGGGTTACCCCGCCCAGCGACCCAGAAGAGGGCGACGGCCGGATGTAGGCCGCGTCGTCGATGGCCAGGTTGGGCATTCGGGTCTTGTCGCCCAGGATGCTGCCCCCTGACACGGTTGAGGATGGGTCCACCGCCAGCACCGCCACTCGGTGATCCTGGGATGTGAGGTAGGTGCCCAGCGAATCGATGAAGGTGGACTTACCCACCCCGGGCACGCCAGTTATTCCCACTCGCCGAGCGCCGCCGGTGTGGGGCAGCAGCCGCTGAAGAAGCTCGGTAGCCGATGCCCGATCATCTGGCTTGGTGCTCTCCACCAGCGTGACCGCCCGGCCCAGCCAAGTGCGGTCGGCGGCCAGCACCCCCTCGACACAGGCGTCGAGGTCGAATTCCATCACCGACATCCTGACGGCAAACGGTGAGATTGATCAGCGCTCATAGGCGTCGAGGTCGATCACTGGCGGTTGTCCAAGGCGGCCAGCAAATCCAGGGCGGCGTCGGCGATGACTGTGCCGGGCCCGAAGATGGCCTCGGCCCCCGCGGCCCGCAGCTCCTCATGGTCGCTGGGTGGGATCACCCCGCCGACCACGATCATGATGTCGGCCCGCCCAAGCTGCTTCAGCTCGGTCCGCAACTCGGGCACCAAGGTCATGTGCCCGGCGGCCAGCGACGATGCCCCCACGATGTGCACGTCGGCCTCCACCGCCTGGCGGGCCACCTCGGCCGGGGTCTGGAACAGCGGCCCGACATCCACGTCGAATCCGAGATCGGCAAACGCGGTGGCGATCACCTTCTGGCCTCGGTCGTGGCCGTCTTGGCCCATCTTGGCCACCAAGATGCGGGGCCGGCGCCCGGTTCGCGACGCGAAGCCAGTCACCGCATCCCGCACCTGACCAATGCCGTTGCTGTCGTTCTGTCCCATTTCTCCTTGGTATACCCCGGAGATCGTCCGGATCCGGGGCGCATGGCGACCATACACCTTCTCCAGCGCGTCGCTGATCTCTCCCACTGTGGCCCGGGCTCGAGCGGCGTCCACTGCGAGGGCCAGCAGATTAGAGCCCTGGCTGCCCACTGGCCGGTCTGCCCCGGCGGTCAATGCGTCCAGAGCACGCCCGCAGGCCTCGCTGTCTCGCTCGGCCCGCAGCCGCTCCAGCCGGGCGATCTGAGAGGCCCGCACCTCGGCGTTGTCCACCTTCAGCACCTCGATGCCCTCTTCGCCGTCCACTTGATAGCGGTTCACTCCCACCACGGTTTGGGCGCCGGAGTCGATGCGGGCCTGGGTGCGGGCGGCGGCCTCCTCGATGCGCATCTTGGGGATTCCGGCCTCGATGGCCTCGGCCATGCCGCCAGCAGCCTCCACTTCGCTGATGTGCTCCCAGGCCCGTTGGGCCAGATCGTGGGTGAGCCGCTCCACGTAGTACGAGCCGCCCCAAGGGTCGGCCACCCGGCAGGTGCCCGACTCGTGCTGCAACAGGAGCTGGGTGTTGCGGGCGATTCGGGCGGAGAAATCGGTGGGCAGGGCCAGGGCTTCGTCGAGGGCGTTGGTGTGCAGCGACTGGGTATGGCCTTGGGTGGCGGCCATGGCCTCGATGGTGGTGCGCACCACGTTGTTGAACACGTCTTGGGCGGTGAGGCTCCAGCCCGAGGTCTGGCTGTGGGTGCGCAGCGACAGCGACCGGGGGTTGGACGGGTTGAACGGGCGCATCAGCTTGGCCCACAGCAGGCGGGCGGCCCGCAGCTTGGCCACCTCCATGAAGAAGTTCATTCCGATGCACCAGAAGAAGCTGAGCCGAGGGGCGAAGGCGTCGATGTCCAGTCCCGAGTCCAGCCCAGCCAGCACGTACTCCACCCCGTCGGCCAGGGTGTAGGCCAGCTCCAGGTCGAGGGTGGCCCCGGCCTCTTGCATGTGGTAGCCGGAGATGGAGATCGAGTTGAACTTGGGCATGTTGGCCGATGTGAAGGCGAAGATGTCGGAGATGATCCGCATCGACGGCGCCGGGGGGTAGATGAAGGTGTTGCGGACCATGAACTCTTTCAAGATGTCGTTCTGGATGGTCCCGCCTAGCTTCTCGGGGGCTACCCCCTGCTCTTCGCCGGCCACGATGTACATGGCCAAAATGGGAAGCACTGCCCCGTTCATGGTCATCGACACGGTCATCTGGTCCAGCGGGATGCCGTCGAACAGGATCTCCATATCGAGGATGGAGTCGATGGCCACCCCGGCCATGCCCACATCGCCGCTCACCCGCGGATTGTCGGAGTCGTAGCCCCGATGGGTGGCCAAGTCGAAGGCCACCGACAGGCCCTTCTGCCCGGCAGCCAAGTTGCGGCGGTAGAAGGCGTTGGAATCCTCGGCGGTGGAGAACCCGGCGTACTGGCGGATGGTCCACGGCTGGGTGGCGTACATGGTGGCGTAGGGACCCCTCAGGTAGGGCTCCAGTCCGGGATAAGTGTCGCAGAAGTCCAGCGGGGCCCGATCCTCGGCGGTGTAGAGCCGACGCACGCCGAATCCCTCGGGGGTGGCCCAGGTGAGTTGGTCGGTACCCTCCCCGGTCTGTGCCGACACTAGATCAGCCCAGCCCAGCCCGTTGGCGCCAGAAGCAGGAGAGGCGTGGAGGTCCACACGGGAGAAGTCCGGGACGGTCACAGGCCCAACTTGTCGTGGATGGCACCCAGAGCAGCCAGCGCGTTGCAGCCCATGTGGATGTAGTCGTCGGCCCCCCAGCGATCATCGGGGCGGCCGGCCAGCAGTACATAACTGCAACCGGCTTCTTTCAGCGCGGCCACCGCTGCAGCGGCATGTTCTTCGTACATCTCGTCAGACGAGCACACCACCGCGATGGGCGTGCTCGACGCTGTCCACGCCGTGGCCGCTTCTTCCGAGGTGTCGTATCCATCGCCGCCGACGGCATCGATTCCGCCAGCAGCCAGCAGGTTGGCTGAAAAGGCAGTCCGGGCCGTGTGGACGGCGATGGAGCCCAAGCTGGCCAAGAACGCGGTCGGGCGAGACGGGCCGGCCTCAGCGGCATCCCGCAATGCCTCGAACGGCTCGGCCAGGCGGCGCAATCGGGGATCCGACTCCATGGGTGGCCGATCGACTGCCGGCTCATCGAGGTCGGGGAACTCGCTCACGCCGGTGAGCGGCAGGCGGCGGGTGGCCACATCCCGGCTGCGGGCCTGGTGCGCGGCTTCAATGAGCTCGGCCAGGCTGGCCCCCGCCTCCAGCTCCTGGAACAGTCCCCAGGCAGTGGTGGTCAGGGCATCGGTGAGCGATTCGATGTAGTAGGAGCCGCCGGAAGGGTCTATCACCTCATGGATGTGGGACTCCTCCCGCAACAACAGCTGCGTATTGCGGGCGATCCGCAGCCCCAGAGGATCGGGCACCCCAATGGCCGAGTCATACGGGCTGACGGTGATGGCGTCGGCACCGCCCGCCGCGGCAGCGAAGCAGGCCACCGTGGTGCGGATCATGTTCACCCAGGGATCGCGGCGAGTCATCATGGCTCCGGCGGTGACCGCGTGCTGGCGCTGGGCGGCGGGTTCTATGCCGCAGGCCTGAGTAACCCGGGCCCACAGTCGTCGGGCGGCCCGGAACTTGGCGATGGTCAAGAACTGGTCCACCCCGGCGGCGTAGCGGAATTCAAGCCTGTCGACCGCCATTTCCAAATCGAGGCCCGCCTGTTCGCACGCCCGCAGGTAGGCAACACCGTCGGCCAGCGATCCGGCCAGCTCCTGAGCCTCGCTCGCGCCTTGGTCGGCCAATCGCGCACCATTTGCAACCGCCACCAACACGTTGTGGTAGTTCCGACTCAAGGTGTTGGCCACTGCCTCAGCCACCGCGGGATCTCTGGGGTCCATCCCGAAGCCGCCGAGAGCCTCGTCTCTGGACACTCCCCTGCTGTCCCACAGGTCGACCAAATGCCAGATTGCCCCCTCGCTCCCCGGCGCCAGCATGATCGGCACCGTCGAGGGAACGCCATCGAACAGGCCGTCGAGTTCTTCCAAGCTGGTCTCGCCATCGATGTGAAGCTCGATGGCATCAGCTCCCCCGGCCAAGTCTTCCATCACCGCGCTGTTGCCGGTCGCCCGGCTATGGGCCTGGCGGACCTGCCACGCGCCCCCTACAACCTTGCTGCCCCGGGTAAACGGTGCTACTCCAGGAAGGCCGGGATCACCAGAGTGGTCAGCACCGGTGTAGAGAGGCTGAATCCGGATGCCGTCGTAGGTGGTGCCCACCAGCTTCTTGTCGAACGGCGCCCCCCGCAGCACCTGCTCCACCAGCTCCATCCACTGCTCCCGCCCGGCCAGGTCAAAACCGTCGGCCAGGCTCATCACGGCGTCGCTCACCCCCTCATGGTACGTCCCGTCCCCTCCCCTCCCCCCAACCAATCTGCCTCAGAGGAAAACCAGTACGGGAGGTCGAAGCCGCCCTCGTACCATCTCCGAGTGGCCGCAACACTCCTCCGAGACATAGCTGACCTCGGCTTATTGGAGTCGGCCATCGCCGATAAGCACATCACTGCCCGGACTACCGCCGAGGGGCTGACCGTGTACAACTACACGGCCCGGGCCCAGTATTCCGAGGCCTGGAACCAAGCAACCCTGGCCTGCCGGGGGCTGATCGCCGACCATCGCGGGAGGGTCTTGGCTCGCCCGTTCCCAAAGTTCTTCGCCCCCTCCGAGTCCTGTGCCCCCGAGGTACCAAAGAAAGGGCCGATGCACGTTACCGACAAGTGGGACGGATCCCTGGGCATCGCCTACCGGCACCCCGACGGCGATACCCGCATATCAACCCGAGGCAGCTTGGAATCCGAGCAGGCTATTGAGGCAACTCGCATATGGCAGGAGCGATACGCAGGCGTTGAAATCGAGCCGGGCATCACGCCATTGTTCGAGATCGTCTACCCGCAGAACCGAATCGTGGTGAACCACGGGGAGATGCGCGATTTAGTGCTGCTCGCGGTCATCGATATCACCTCCGGTACCGACCTACCGCTTGACCGGTTCGAATGGCCCGGCCCAATGGCCGGAAGCCGAAAATTCGCCTCATTGAACGATCTTGCCGATCACATGGCCAGACCCCGTCCTGACCATCACCCCGAGGAGGGTTTCGTGGTCCGGTACGACACCGGCGACAGCCAGCCCCACCTCCGCTTCAAGATGAAGTGGCCGGCCTATGTGGAGCAGCACCGGGTGGTCACCGGATTGAACCGGCGACACATCTGGACAGCGGCCGCCGTGCTTGACGCTGCCCGTCGCGGTATATCCCCCAAGCACATCGCCGCCCGCCTGCGCCTTCCCCCGGAGACGGTAACGGGCCTACTCGACCAGCCCGAAAATCCCATTGAGGCCATCCGGTCGGTCATGCCCGAGGAGTTCCACGGCTGGATCGACGGCACGCTGGCCGCCGTCACCGCAGAAGCCAGAGAACGGATCACGCTCTACGAGGGGCTGACCGAGCAGGCCGCTACTGAGAGTCGCGGCCAAGGTGACCGCGAGTTCGCCGAGGCGGCCCAGCGGCTGGCCGCCCACCACGATCTGCCCGTCGGCCCCATCTTCGCCCTCCACAAGAAAAAGCCCGAAGCCCATCTAGCTATCTGGGCCGACCTCCGACCCCCTGCCGACCCCGAAAGCGGCCCCCTAACCGGCAATCAACCGCAGTCCTGAGCCACCCGCAATTCGTTCGCGGTGGGTGCGCCAGCGCATCCGTCAAGCGGTCTCGTAATAGTGATTGACATACACTCAATATCATGTAAAGTCATGATATGCCTGTGATGGAAGAGCCAGAGCAGCCAACGCAGCAAGAGCAGCACCGAGCGGTTCCCATGGCTTCCACCGCTCCGTCGGTTTCCACTGCTTCGACTGGCGACAGCGATTCCCTTGTTCGTGACGACGCCGCAATCATCGAGGCGGGACTTGCCGCGGTAGCGGAGTGGGAGGCCGAGAACGGCCCCTTCACCGAAGAAGAGATCGCCTGGGCAGATGCAGTACTTGACCGAGCCGAGCGGCATTATGAGAACCTCAAGAATCGTTGACGGGGGTTACCTACGACACCGGGGCACTGATCGCCGCTGAGCGTAACGATCGCCAGATGTGGTTGCTGCACCGACGAGCCCTCAATCGCGGCGTTATCCCTACGGTGCCAACAACGGTCCTCGCCCAAGGGTGGCGGGGCGGCCC
>JAJDTA010000171.1 GCA_022827405.1 Acidimicrobiia bacterium | reverse complement strand
CGGGTTCGGACTCCTTCTGCGGTTCGGGCTCCGGTTCGCCCTCGGACTCCGGAGCCGGGGCTTCTTCAGCTTCTACCGGGGGTGTCGCCCTCTCGGCTTCGGCGTCTGCTTCGACGGCGGTCTCCACATCCACGACGACCTGTGGCTCAGCCACCGCGACCGCCGCGGGTTCGGGAGTCCGAGTGCGGATGGTGAGCAGTTCGGATTGGCGAGCTTCTTCTACGGCAGCGTCGCGGTTTTCCAGGGCCTCCAGCAGGTGCATGGAGATGTCGCCCACCACCACGTCGTCGTCGGCCCCCTCAGCCTTGATGCCGTCGTCGATCATGATGTAGCAGAACGGGCAGGCGGTGGCGATCCGGTCGGCCCCGGTGGCCAGCAGCTCTTGCGAGCGCTCCACGTTCACCTGTTTGCCGATGGTCTCCTCCATCCACATGCGAGCCCCGCCCGCCCCGCAACACATGCCCTTTGTGCCGTTGCGCTCGGCCTCCACCACCTCGACGCCGCCCAGTGAGCCCACCACTCGGCGGGGGGCCAGGTACACGTCGTTGTGGCGGCCCAGATAGCACGAGTCGTGATACACCACCCGCTCGTCGAGTCGGGCACCGGTCATGTCGAGGCGTCCGTCGTCGATCAACGCCTCCAGGAACTGGGTGTGGTGGACCACCTCGTAGTGCCCGCCCAACTGGGGGTACTCATTGGCCAGCGTGTTGAAGCAGTGGGGGCACTGGGTGACGATCTTCTTGACCCCCATCTCGTTGAGGGTCTCGATGTTCTGCATGGCCAGCATCTGGAAGATGTACTCGTTGCCCGAGCGCCGGGCCGGGTCGCCGGTGCAGTTCTCGGCCGGCCCCAGGATGGAGAAGCTGATCTCGGCTCGCTGGAGCAGCTTGGCCACCGCCTGGGTCACCTTGCGGTTCTTGTCGTCGAACGAGCCCGCGCAGCCCACCCAGTAGAGGTACTCCGACTCCAGGGGATCGCCTCCGTCGAGCACGGCGATGCCCTCGAATTCGGTGGCCCACGCTCCCCGGTCGCCCTGGGACATGCCCCACGGATTCCCCGAGTTCTCCATCGACCGGTAGGCCTGGCCCAGCTCGGTGGGGAAGTCGGACTCCATCAGCGACAAATAGCGGCGCATATCGAGGATCTTGTCGAGGATCTCGATGTTCACCGGGCAGATCTCGTCACACGCCTTGCAGGACGTGCACGCCCAGATCTCCTCGCCGGTGATCCGCTCGAACAAGGAGTTGGCCTCCACCTTGATTTCCGGCACCGTGCCCAGCGGCGGCGTGGTGGCCGGCTGGCCGGTGGCGGCCATGACCTCGCCGGTCTTGAGCACGATCTCCCGGGGGTCGAGAGGCTTGCCGGTGGCGTGGGCGGGGCAAACCGACGTGCATCGACCGCACATTGTGCAAGCGTCGGTGTCCAGAAGCTGCTTCCAGGTGAAGTCCTCCACGGTGGCTGCGCCGAAAGACTCCAGGTCGGTCTCCATCAGGTTGGGCATGGGCTTCATGGCGCCTTTGGGCCGGTCTTTGTCCCGCAGGTACATGTTCAGCGGGGAGGTGAACATGTGGCGCAACATGGTGATGGGCAGCAGCACCAAGAAGGCAATGAAGGCGATCACGTGGCCGGCCCACCAGAACTGGTGCCAGTGGTCGAGGCCCTCGAGTCCCCGCATCTGGGTGGCCACCTGGTAGCCGATCACCGACCACTTCTCGAAGTCGGGCACGCCATGGTCGGCGATGCGGAACACCTCGGCGCCGAATCCAGTGACGCCGATGGCGAAGAAGGTGCCCAAGATCACCGCGTGCTCGGGCCGAGACTTGATGCGGATGCGGTAAGGGCGCAGCCGTCGGGGGCCGTAGCGGCGCACGATGGCCCACATCACCCCGACCAGGAAAATGGCCCCAGCGATGTCGCCCACCGCGGAGTACACCTGGTACACCCGACCGTGGAGGAACTTGGCCCCGTCGGGGAGCTGCTCGTCGATCTCCAGGGTGGTGGTGACGCCCAACAAGATGATGAACCCCACGTAGATCATGGTGTGCATGACGCCGGCGCCGGGCTCCCGCAGGAGCGTCCGCATGTACATACCTCGCCGGAGGTCCTCCAGGCGGGTCTTGGCGTTGGCCAGGGTGGTGCGGCGGTTGTCGGGGCCGCCCCGCTCCCAGTTCTTCACCCGCTTGGCGAATTCCCAGGAGGCCCAGACCAAGAAGATGGGGATGATGGTGTAGAAGGCGGCCTTCCATCCGTTGGGGATGTTCTCCCACGGGTGGCGGGTGATCTCCGCCGGGTTCTTGAACTCGGTGATGGCCGAGGCGATGCCCGAGGCGATGGTGAAGGCGGCGAAGCCCAGCCCGAGGCCGAGGACGATGTGGAAGGGACGCAGGCGCTTTGGGTCCATGGCGATCCCAAAGTTAGCCCCCGACAACCTCCGGTTACGCACTCTGCCGGTAGTCAGAGAGCCAGAGCGCTCTGCTTGAAATTCACAGCGCAGAAACAATTGTGAAACCTGGTCTTCTTACCGTGTTGCCGATTGCGCCGGGGCCGCAGTGGCGCGGGTGCAGAAACGGCGAAGGAGGGCCGGTCATATGAAAAGGAAATTCGGAATAGGGGCGCTGATTGCCGCCGGAACAGTGCTTATCGGAACTGTTCCAGCGGCAGCCCAAGACGGCGGTGCAGAAGCGGTGCAAGCGGTGATGGACAACCTCTGGGTGTTCATCGCCGGCATCTTGGTGTTCTTGATGCAGGCCGGCTTCGGCATGGTCGAGGCTGGTATGACCCGGGCCAAGAACGTCGGCAACATCATGGCCAAGAACCTGGCCGACATGTGCATCGGTGCTCTGGCCTTCTTCGCGTTTGGCTTCGGCATCGCCTACGGGACCGATGCCGGATCGCTATTCGGCACCGACGGCTTTTTCTTGAGCGGCATGTCCAGCGCCATCGACGGAGGCCTCAGCGGCCCCACCGACTTCTTCTTCCAGGTGGTGTTCGCGGCTACTGCGGTGACCATCGCCTCGGGGGCCATGGCCGAGCGGACCAAATTCACGGCCTATTTGGTGTTCAGCTTCTTCATGACCGCGCTGATCTATCCGGTGGTGGTCCACTCATTCTGGAGCGGCGAGGGAATTATCGCCGACCTGGAGATCGGCGATGCCAAGTTCGGCGACTTCGCCGGCTCCACCATCGTGCACAGCACGGGCGGATGGGCCGCGCTGGTGGGGGCCATCTTCTTGGGACCCCGCATCGGCAGGTACGACGAGAACGGCAACCCTCGGGCTATGCCCGGTCACAACATCGCCTTCGTGGTGCTGGGTGTGTTCATCCTGTGGTTCGGATGGTTCGGCTTCAATGCCGGCTCGGAGCTCGCTGCCGACAATGTGGTGATGCACGCCGCGCTGACCACGCTGCTGGCCGCCGCGGCCGGTGGTTTGGTAGCCGGAGCTGTCATCTGGCGCAAGACCGGCTCACTGGACGTGGCTATGACCGCCAACGGCGTTCTGGCCGGGCTGGTGGGCATCACTGCTGGAACAGCCACGATGAACCCCATGGGCGCGGTGGTGACCGGGGGCATCGCCGGGGCCATCGTGGTGTACTCGGTGCTGTTCTTCGATCGCAAGGGAGTGGACGACCCGGTGGGCGCCATCTCAGTCCACGGCGTGTGCGGCGTGTGGGGGACCCTGGCTGTGGGGCTGTTCTCCCGCTATGCCGACGGCTTCGTGGCCACCGACAAGGCCGGCCTGTTCTACGGCGGCGGCATCGACCAGTTGGTGGTGCAGCTCATCGGCGTGGTGCTGGTGTTCGCTTGGGTGACGGTCACCACCGGCATCCTGTTCGCGGTCATGAAGAAGACCATGGGTCTACGGGTGTCTCGTGAGGAAGAGATCGGTGGTCTCGACCTTCACGAACATGGTGTGCCCGGCTACGGCCCGGACACCTCCACATCTGTGGGCTGACACTCCTACAGCCTGCTGATCACAAACCCGTAGACGCTTAGCCCGCTTGCTTGGCTACCGCCGCGGCTGCTTCGGCCGCCGCAGCGGGGTCGAGTGAGCGGGCGAGTGTCGTTTTGGCCTCGATGGGCATCATGTCGGGCCCGAGTTCGTACACCAGCGGCATCCCGGTGGGGATATTGAGGGCGGCGATGGCGTCGTCGTCGATCTGGTCGAGGTGCTTGGCCAGTGCTCGCAAGCTGTTGCCGTGGGCCGAGACCAACACCGTCTGCCCGGCTTGCAGATCGGGGACGACTGCGTTGTGCCAGTAGGGCATCAACCGCTCCACCACGTCGGCTAGGCACTCGCACTTGGGCAACTGCTCGGGGGGAATGTGGGCGTAGCGGGGATCGCCATTGGGATTCCAGGGATTGTCATCGGAAATGGGCGGCGGCGGGGTGCGGTAGCCCCGGCGCCAGGCGTTGAGCTGTTCGTCGCCGTAGCGCTGGCGGGTTTCCGACTTGTCCAGCCCGGTGAGGTCGCCGTAGTGGCGCTCGTTGAGCCGCCAGTCCTGTTTCATCGGCACCCCGGACCGGCCCATCTTGGCCAGAGCCAGTTCCGCGGTGCGAATGGCCCGGGTCTGTACCGAGGTATGCACAACGTCGGGCAAGAGCCCGGCGTCGGCCAGCGCCTGCCCGCCGGCTCGGGCCTCGGCCTCCCCCTGGGGAGTCAGGCCGCAGTCGTACCAGCCGGTGAACTGGTTGGAGGCATTCCATTGGCTCTGTCCGTGTCGGAGGAGTATCAGCATGGCGGGATCCACGCCGGCCAGCGTAGCGGCGCCAACCCTTAGTAGAGACCACTCAGGTTTTGCGATGGGGAGATTTCAGGGGTATCCTGGAAGGGCCAAAATTGCAATCTGGCGAATCAAAATCCAACAAGGAGTCCAAAAAGATGGGAAAAGTTGTCGGCATCGACCTGGGTACCACCAACAGCGTGGTCGCATTGCTCGAGGGCGGTGAGCCCACGGTTATCGCTAACGCCGAAGGCTCTCGCACTACCCCTTCGGTCGTGGCCTTCTCCAAAGAAGGAGAGGTTCTGGTCGGTGAGGTGGCCAAGCGCCAGGCCATCACCAACCCTGATCGCACTATCCGCTCGGTCAAGCGCCACGTGGGCACCGACTGGTCGGAAGACATTGACGGCAAGGCCTATAGCAGCCAAGAGATCTCCGCCCGCGTCCTCCAAAAGCTCAAGCGGGACGCCGAGACCTATCTGGTCACCGAGGTAACGGAGGCGGTTATCACCGTGCCGGCCTACTTCGACGACGCCCAGCGCACCGCCACCAAAGAGGCCGGCACCATCGCTGGGCTCGAGGTGCTGCGGATCATAAACGAGCCCACTGCGGCTGCCTTGGCCTACGGGCTTGACAAGGGCGACACCGACCAGACCATCTTGGTGTTCGATCTGGGCGGGGGCACCTTCGACGTATCGATATTGGAAATCGGCGACGGCGTGTTCGAGGTGAAGTCCACCAGCGGCGACACTGCCTTGGGCGGCGACGACTGGGACGACCGGGTGATCGGCTGGTTGGTGGACTCGTTCCGCAATGACCACGGCGTTGATCTGAGCAAGGACAACATGGCCGTGCAGCGGCTCAAGGAGGGCGCGGAGCAGGCCAAGATCGAGTTGTCGCAAACCCAGAGCACCAATGTGAATCTGCCGTTCATCACCGCCACCGACGCCGGGCCGCTCCACATGGACTACGAGCTGAGCCGGGCCAAGTTCCAAGACCTCACCAGCGACCTGTTGGACCGCTGTCGCAAGCCCTTCGAGCAGGCCCTGTCCGATGCCGGTCTGTCGGCCGGCGATGTGGACCACGTGATTCTGGTGGGCGGTTCCACCCGGATGCCTGCGGTGGTCGACCTGGTGACCGGAATGACCGGCACCCAGCCTCATCAGGGGGTCAACCCCGACGAGGTAGTGGCGGTGGGCGCCGCGGTGCAGGCTGGCGTGCTCAAAGGCGAGGTCAAAGACGTACTGCTTTTGGACGTGACTCCGCTGTCGCTGGGCATCGAGACCAAAGGCGGCGTGATGACCCGCCTCATCGAGCGCAACACCACCATCCCCACCCGTCGCACCGAGGTGTTCACCACCGCTGACGACAACCAGCCCACCGTGGAGATCCATGTGCTCCAGGGCGAGCGGGAGATGGCGGGCTACAACAAGACGTTGGGCAAGTTCCAGCTGGTGGACCTTCCGCCAGCCCCTCGGGGGGTGCCCCAGATCGAGGTCACCTTCGACATCGACGCCAACGGCATCGTCCACGTGTCGGCCAAAGACCGGGCCACCAGCAAAGAGCAGTCCATCACCATCACCGGTCAGAGCTCGCTGGACAAAAACACCATCGACCAGATGGTCGCCGACGCCGAGGCCCACGCCGCCGAGGATGCCCGGCGCCGGGAGGAAGCCGAGGCTCTCAACAACGCCGACAGCCTGGTGTACCAGGTGGAGAAGCTGCTGGCCGAGGCCGGCGACTCGGTGCAAGCCGACCAACGCGCCGAGGTCGAGGCCAAGTTGGGCGAGCTGAAGTCGGCCATCGACGAGAAGGACTTGGACCGCATTCGCTCGGCCACCGAGGAGCTGTCGGCCATCAGCCAGCAGATCGGCGCGGCCATGTACGAACAGGCCGCCGCCGCAGCCGGCGATGCGCCGGGAGACTTCGCCGGAGACGCCGCAAGTGATGCCGCTGAAGACGACAGCATCGTCGACGCTGAGATTGTCGAAGACGAAGAAGACGGAAACTCCCAGTGAGCGACGAGCCTGCGGCTGGACTAGCCGAAGACGAATCGGCCGTCGATGCGTTGGCCAGCGGGGAACTGGCCAACGAGGAGACCGCTGAACGCCAGATCGACGCCGAGGCCGAACCCGTCGCTGGGGAACAGATTGAGGCCAGCCCCAACCCTGAGGAGCTGCCGTCAGTCGCAGAGCTTCTGGCCCAGCGGGATGGCTATCTCAACGACCTTCAGCGGGTGACCGCCGAGTTCGCCAATTACCGGCGCAAGGCGGCCGAGCGCCAGCAGGAGACTGTGGCCATGGCCGCAGCCGACATCGTGGAAAAGGTGCTGCCGGTTTTGGACGCCTGCGATGCCGCGGTGGCCCAGGGGGCCACCGATGTCGTCCCCATTCGGGACGCGCTGTTCGGCGCTCTCGAAAAAGAGGGCTTGGCCAAGCTGGACGACCCCGGCGCGTCGTTCGACCCCACGTGCCATGAGGCTGTTGTGCACGAGCCGGGAGAGGGAGAGGCGGTGATCGCCGAGGTTCTGCGGGCTGGCTATGAGTGGAACAGCAGAGTGCTGCGACCCGCCATGGTCAAGGTCCGGGGGTAGGACGGAGGCGAACGCAGCATGGACGTGAAGCGGGAATGGCTGGAGACTGACTACTACAAGGCTCTGGGCGTTTCCCCGTCGGCCTCGGACAAGGAGATCACCAAGGCCTACCGGAAGCTGGCCCGCAAGCTTCATCCCGACGCCAACCCCGACGATTCCAAGGCCGAAGAGCAGTTCAAAGAGGTCTCGGCCGCCTACGACGTATTGGGCGATGGCGAGCGCCGGGCCCAGTACGACCAAGTGCGCCACATGGGGCCCATGAACTTTCAGGCCGGACCAGGCGGCTTCACCATGGAAGGCGATCTGGCCGACATTTTCTCGGCTTTCATGGGCGGCGGGCGCTTCGACCGGGGCGGCCCTCCGTTCGCAGGTCAGACCCGACCGGTGCGGGGCCACGATCTCAATGCCCAGCTGTCCTTGGACTTCGCCGAGGCAGTGCGGGGTACGACCACCGACCTGACGCTGAGCGGCGACACCGCTCGTGTCGGGCGTCCGATCTCGGTGCGCATCCCCGCCGGGGTGGCGGACGGCCAGAGGATCAAGTTGGCCGGCAAGGGAGAGCCGGGGATCAACGGGGGTCCGCCCGGCGACTTGTATGTGAAGGTCAAGGTCAATCCTCATCCGGTGTTCGGCCGGCAGGGCAAGAACCTCACTGTGACCGTGCCAGTGACCTTTGCCCAGGCGGCGCTCGGGGCGGAGATCTCAGTGCCCACCTTCGAGGGCGACCCGGTGAAGTTGCGACTGGCCCCCGGCAGCCAGCCCGGCCAGGTTCTGAGGGTGCGGGGGAAGGGTGTGGAGGCCGCCAAGGGAACCGGCGATCTCCTGGTGACGGTGGCCTTGGAAGTTCCCACCGAGCTAACCGACGAGCAGCGCCAAGCCCTGCACGCATTCGACGAGACGATGGAAAGAGAATCGTGACAGTTCCCCGAGTCGACGGAGTCCAGGCAGCATTCGACGAGACGATGGAGGCGGAACCATGATCGATCCCCGAGGCCGCGACCGGGCGGTCTATGTCATCTCGGTAGCCGCTGAGTTGGCCGGCATTCATCCCCAGACTCTGCGGATCTACGACCGCCGGGGCCTGGTGCAGCCGGCTCGCACCGGTGGGGGAAGCCGACGGTACAGCGATGCCGACATCGACAAGCTCCGCCGGGTGCACGAGCTCACCAGCGAGGGCATGAACCTCGACGGCGTCGAGCGCGTTATGGCCCTCGAAGATGAGGTTGCCCGACTCAAAGCCCAAATTCAGCGCCTCACCCGGGAGCTGGAGTCGAAGCGGGCTGACATCGTCTTGTACCGAAGGGGCTAAGGTCGAAGAAATCGAGCCGAGGCGGCTAAAGTTCAGCCCCGCCGTTGTTGTGACCGTGACCCTCGCCCCCGATCTCTCCGACCTCTTGGTGGCCTACCAAGCCGTCCGGTCTTACACCGACGCGCTTGCCGCACCCTTGAGCAGCGAGGACCAGTGCATCCAATCGATGCCCGACGTCAGCCCCACCAAATGGCATAGGGCCCACGTCACCTGGTTCTTTGAGACCTTCCTGCTCAAGACCCGTCTGGATGGCTATGACGAGTACCACCCGGCGTTCGGCTACCTGTTCAACTCGTACTACGAGACGGTTGGGGAACGCCACCCTCGGCCTGAGCGGGGAAATCTCTCTCGGCCATCGTGCGAGGAGGTGGCCGACTACCGCGCCCATGTGGACCAGGCCATGGCCGAGCTGCTGGCCGGCCCGCTCGACGATGCCACCGCCGAACTGGTGACTCTGGGCCTCCATCATGAGCAGCAGCATCAAGAGCTGCTGCTCATGGACATCAAGCACGTTTTGTCTACCAACCAGGCGCTGTGGCCCGCCTACCACGATCTTCCTTTATCGCCGGCTGGCGTGCCAGCCAGAGGTCAGCCAGCCAGAGGTCAGCCGGCCAACGGCTGGGTCGGATTCGACGGCGGGGAGGTATGGCTGGGTCACCAGGGCGACGGTTTCGCCTTCGACAACGAGAGCCCTCGTCACCGGGCCATTCTGCCTCCCTATCGGCTGGCCGACCGTCTGGTGACCTGCGGCCAGTGGCTGGAGTTCATGGCCGACGGCGGGTACGACACCCCCACTCTGTGGCTGTCGGACGGCTGGTACCAGCGTTTGGAGCACCGCTGGGAAGTGCCCGCCTACTGGGACTTCGACTCTGACGACGGCTGGCGGGTTTTCACGTTGCACGGCCTCCAACCGCTGTCGCCCGGCGAGCCGGTGTGCCATCTGTCGTACTACGAGGCCGACGCCTTCGCCCGCTGGGCCGGTGCCCGGCTCCCCACCGAGGCCGAGTGGGAGCACGCCGCGGCCGACCAGGCGCCGGTGGGCAACTTGGGCGATCAGGGCCGGTGGCATCCCGCCCCGGCCTCGCCCGGTGATGGCCTGCACCAGCTCTATGGGGACCTATGGGAGTGGACGGCCAGCTCTTACTGCCCCTATCCCGGATTCCAACCCGCATCCGGCGCGGTGGGGGAGTACAACGGCAAGTTCATGGTCAACCAGTTCGTGCTTCGGGGCGGGGCCTGTGTCACCCCGCCAGGGCATATCCGAGCCACCTACCGCAACTTCTTCCACCCCCACACTCGCTGGCACTTCTCCGGAGTGCGCCTAGCTCGGGACGCGTCGTGATCGAACCGATAGTCGACATCCATCTGGATCCCTCCTGGATCGACCAGGCGCTTCGGGCCGATGTGGCCGAGGGGCTGGCCTCCCAGCCCAAAGAACTGCCGCCCAAGTGGTTCTACGACGACCGGGGCAGCGACCTGTTCGACCAGATCACCCGTCTGCCCGACTATTACCCCACCCGGCGGGAACGGGAGATCCTCGAGCGTGAGGTAGACGTGATCGCCGAGCGGTCGGGGGCAGACACTGTGGTGGAGTTGGGATCCGGGACGTCGGAGAAGACCCGGATCGTGCTGGACGCCCTCGCCGCCACCATGCGGCTCCGACGCTATGTGCCGTTTGACAACAGCGAGGCCACCCTGCGAGCTGCGGCCGCAGATTTGGCCACGGCCTATGAGGGGTTGACGGTCCATGGGGTGGTGGGCGACTTCGAGCACCACTTGGGCCACATCCCCGACGGCGGCTGCCGGCTGATGATGCTCCTAGGCGGCACGATCGGAAACTTCGCTCCGGCGCCTCGCAAGGACTTCCTGGCCGACGTGGCCGACACTATGGCCCCGGGTGACACCTTTTTGTTGGGATTCGACCTGGTGAAGGACCAAGACCGGCTGATCGCCGCCTATGACGACCCCGCGGGGGTGACCGCGGCGTTCAACCGCAATGTTCTGTCGGTGATCAATCACCGTCTCGACGCCGACTTCGATCTTGACCAGTTCGAGCACGAGGCTCGCTTTGACAGTGATGAAGAGTGGATTGAGATGTGGCTGCGGTCCCGCCGGCCTCAGCGGGTGACCATCGGTGGATTGGGAATGACGGTCGACTTTGCCCGCGATGAGCGCATGCGGACCGAGATCAGCGCCAAGTTCCGGCCCGAGAACATCGGTCCGGAGCTAGCTTCCGTTGGCCTTGCCATGGAGCGACTGTGGACCGACGCCCGAGGCGACTACGCCCTGACCCTGTCCCGGATGGTGGGATGACGCTGGGCTGCATGTAGCTGCATTTGAAGGCGGATTTAATGGTGGTCAACCACCAGCACGGCGCGAGTAGGGTCTGTCTGTAAGCCACGCTCATGGAGTAGGCCTTTGCCAGCAACGGTGGTCGTCGGGACGCAATGGGGTGACGAGGGCAAGGGCAAGTTCACCGACCTCTTGGCCCGTGACATGGACATGGTGGTGCGCTACCAGGGCGGCCACAACGCCGGCCACACCTTGGTGGTGGAGGGACAGACGTTCAAACTCCAGCTCGTGCCCAGCGGGGTGCTTTATCCCCATGTGACTCCGGTTATCGGCAACGGCGTGGTGATCGACCCCAGGGTGCTCATCGAAGAGATGGATCGCCTGACCGAAGCAGGCGTCGATTGCGGACGGCTGAAGATCAGCGGCAACGCCCACCTCATCTTTCCCTATCACCAGACGCTGGATGTGGTGGCCGAGCGCCATCTGGGGCGCAACAAGCTGGGCACCACCAAGCGAGGGATCGGTCCGGCCTACGCCGATAAGGCGGCCCGTGTGGGTTTGCGGGTGCAAGACCTGCTCGATCCCAAGATCTTCCGGGAGAAGCTGGGCGTGGTGCTGCACGAGAAGAACCCGCTGCTGGCCAAGGTGTATAACCGGCTGCCGTTCGATCTCGACACGGTGGCCGATGAGTATTTGGAGGAGTGCGGGCCCCGCTTGGCCCCGCACATCGCCGACACCGTGGGTATGCTCCACGATTCCCTGGAGGCTGGCCAGAACGTGCTCTTTGAAGGGGCCCAGGCCATGTTCTTGGATCTCGACCACGGCACCTACCCGTTCGTCACCTCCTCCAATCCGGTGGCGGGCGGAGCGTGCGTGGGCGCCGGCATTGGACCCCGGCACATCGACCGGGTGATCGGGGTGACCAAGGCGTACATCAGCCGAGTGGGCTCGGGCCCATTTCCCAGCGAGCTGACCGACGAGATCGGCGACCATCTGGTGGATGTGGGCCGGGAATACGGCACCAACACCAAGCGCCGCCGCCGCTGTGGTTGGCTCGACACGGTGATGCTGCGCCAGGCGGTGCGGGTGAACTCTTTGTCTGATCTGGCCATCACCAAGCTGGATGTGCTGGATGCCTTGGACCCGATCAGGGTTTGTGTGGCCTACGAGGTGGATGGCGAGCGCCGCACGTCAATTCCCTACCACCAGTCGGAGATCCACCGGGCCGTGCCGATCTATGAGGAGTTGCCCGGCTGGCTTACCGACTTGAGCGAGGTCGGCGATCGCTCGGAGCTGCCTAAGGCGGCTGAGGATTACCTCTGCTTCATCGAGGAGCAGGCCGGGGTGCCCGCCACCCTGGTGGGAGTGGGCCCCGGCCGAGACCAGTTCATCACCTTCAGTCCGATTCCGTGAGGGTTTGCGTCGTCGGCAGCGGGGGCCGGGAGCATGCGCTTGCTCACGTGTTGGGCCGGTCGTGCGACGTGGTGGTCACCCCCGGCAACCCCGGCATCCCCGATTCGGTTGCCGCCCCAGCCACTGAGATCGACGCCGATCTGTATGTGATCGGCCCGGAGGCCCCGCTGGTGGACGGCCTGGCCGACGAGCTGCGGGGGTCGGGTCGACTGGTGTTCGGCCCCGGGGCCGATGGGGCGCTCCTGGAGGGGTCGAAAGCATGGATGAAGGAACTGTTGGTGGCCGCCGGGGTGCCCACGGCGGGTCACGGATCCTTTACGGAGCTTGGTCCGGCCCTTCGCTTTCTTGACGACATGGGCGACCTGTTCGTGATCAAGACCGACGGTTTGGCCGCCGGTAAAGGGGTACTGGTCACCGAAGACCGGTCTGAAGCCGATGACGCGGTGAGGGCCTATCTGTCGGGGGAGGCCTTTGGCGACGCCGGGCGCCGGGTGGTGATCGAAGAGGGCCTCACCGGTCCTGAGCTGTCGGTGCTGGCGGTGTGCGATGGTCATCGCGCCGTCCCGCTGGCCCCGGCCCAAGACTTCAAGCGCATAGGTGAGGGCGATGTTGGGCCCAACACCGGCGGTATGGGGGCATATTCCCCGGTACCCGTGGCTGGGGCCGGCGTGGTCGACGAGGTGATGGATCAGGCGGTGCTTCCCACCCTGGGCGAGCTCCGACGCCAGGGCATCGACTATCGGGGTGTGCTCTACGCCGGGCTGATGCTCACTCCCCAAGGCCTGAGGGTGCTGGAGTACAACGTTCGCTTCGGCGACCCTGAAGCCCAGGTGGTGCTGCCCCGGCTGCGGTCGGATTTGGCCGACCTGCTCGCCGCCGCGGCGGCTGGATCTCTGGGGGACGATCCGGTATTCGGCGACGACGCCGCGGTGACGGTGGTGTGCGCCTCCGAGGGCTATCCCGCATCCCCCCGCACCGGCGACCTGATTGCCGGGATTGAGGCGGCCAATGCCCTCGAGGGGGTAACGGTGTTCTGCGCGGGTGTGGCGGCGGCCGGCGATGGAGGTTCTGGTGCTGTTTCGCCTGGTCAGGATAGCAATGGATTGGTCACTGCCGGGGGTCGGGTGCTCAACGTCACCGGGAAGGGGCCCGACTTGGCCACCGCCCGAGAACGGGCTTACGCCGGGGTCACCCACATTGATTGGCCGGGCCGCTACGTTCGCTTTGACATCGCCGCCGCGGCGGTAGAGGGCGCTTCACAGAGGGAATCGGCATGAGCTTGAAAGTCGCTGTCATCATGGGTTCGTCGAGCGACGAGGACACCATGGCCCCGGCCCGCACCACGCTGGAGCAGTTCGGCGTGGAGTGCCACTGGGAGGTCATGTCGGCCCACCGCACACCCGAGAAGGTCCGCCAGTTCGTGTCCGGGGCCCGCGACGCCGGGTTCGGGGCCATCATCTGTGGGGCGGGAATGGCCGCTCACCTGGCGGGCGCTACTGCGGCCCAAACCACCTTGCCGGTGATCGGCGTGCCTCTGGCTGGCGGAGCCCTGAACGGGGTGGACTCCCTGTATTCCACCGTGCAGATGCCCAAGGGGATCCCCGTGGCCACCGTGGCCATCAACGGCGCCATGAACGCGGCTTTGCTGGCCATTCAAATACTGGCGGTGACCGATTCAGATTTGGCTGATCGGCTGGCCGCCCATCGCGCCGAGATGGCCGGTGGCTGACAAAGACTTGATCCCCGACGTTCTGGCCGACCGCTATGCCAGCGCGGCGATGGCGGCCATCTGGTCGCCAGAGGGCAAGGTCAAAGCCGAACGCCGCCTGTGGGTGGCGGTGCTGGAGGCCCAGCGGGATCTAGGGATCGAAGCGCCGGACGGGGTGGTCGAGGCCTACCGGTCGGTGATCGATCAAGTCGACTTGGACTCCATCCGGGAGCGGGAACGAGCCACCCGCCACGATGTGAAGGCCCGCATCGAAGAGTTCTGCGCGCTAGCCGGCCACGAACACATCCACAAGGGAATGACGTCGCGCGACCTCACCGAGAACATCGAGCAGCTTCAGATCCGCCAGTCGTTGGAGCTAGTGCGAGACAAGCTGGTGGCCATGGTCTGCGCCCTGGGACGACAGGCCGACGCCCATGCCGAGTTGGTCATTGTGGGCCGGTCTCACAATGTGCCCGCCCAAGCCACCACCCTGGGCAAGCGCTTCGCCAACTACGGCGAGGAGGCGCTGGTGGCCTTGAAGCGGATCGACGACCTGCTGGCCCGCTATCAATTGCGGGGCCTCAAAGGACCGGTCGGCACCCAGCAAGATCAGCTCGATCTCTTTCTTGGCGATCCCGACCAGGTGTTCACTCTTGAACAGAGTGTGGCCGCCAGCCTCGGATTCGCCGAGACGATGGCCAGCGTGGGGCAGGTGTATCCCCGGTCGCTGGACTACGACGTGGTAACTGCGCTGGTGCAGGCGTCGTCGGCCCCCGCCAACCTGGCCCGGACCATCCGGCTCATGGCCGGGCAGGGCTTGATCTCCGAGGGGTTTCAAGCTGGGCAGGTTGGCTCGTCGGCCATGCCCGGCAAGCGCAATGCCCGCACTTCCGAGCGCATCTGCGGGCTCTCCGCGGTGGTACAGGGCTACGCCGACATGGTGTCCTCGCTGGTGGGTGACCAGTGGAACGAGGGCGATGTGAGCTGCTCGGTGGTGCGCCGGGTCGCTCTGCCCGGAGCGTTTCTGGCTCTTGACGGCCAGCTTGAGGCGGTGCTGGTCGTGCTCAATGAGCTGGCGGTATTCGGTGACGCGATAGCTGCTGAGCTGGCCGCCAACCTGCCGACGCTCACCGCCACCCGGGTGTTGATGGCCTCGGTGGCTGCCGGAGCAGGCCGGGAAGAGGCCCATCGCATCATCTCCGAGCATGCGCCCAAAGGCGACGAATTCTTCTCGGCCATCGCCGAGGACCAGAGGTTGCCGGTCGGAGCCAGCGACGTCGAACAGATCAAGAGCCAGCCCTTGGCGCTGACCGGGGCCGCTGCTGATCAAGCCCGAGCCTTTGCCGCCCAGGCCCAAGAGCTGGCTGCCCGAAATCCCCGTGCGTCCTCCTACCAACCGGAGTCGATCTTATGAGCACCCACAACATCAACCTGCCCCCGGTTCATTCCGGCAAGGTCCGCGACATCTTCGACGCCGGTGACAACCGGCTGCTGATGATCGCGTCCGACCGCATCTCGGCGTTCGACGTGGTCATGAATGAACCCGTCCCCGACAAAGGACGGGTGCTGACCGCCATGTCGGCCTACTGGTTCGAGACCCTGGCCGACGTGCTGCCCAGCCACCTCATCTCCACTGACGTGACCGACTTCCCCCCCGAGGCCCAGATGAATGGGGTGGCCGGGCGGACCATGCTGTGTCATCGGGCCGAGATGCTGCCCATCGAGTGCATCGTGAGGGGCTATCTGAGCGGGTCGGCCTGGAAGGAGTACAAGGTCCAGGGCACCATGCACGGCCAGGTATTGCCAGCCGGACTTCGAGAGTCCGACAAGCTGCCCGAGCCGGTGTTCACTCCTTCCACCAAGGCCGAGTCGGGCCACGACGAGAACATCTCCTACGACCAGGCGGTGGAGTTGGTGGGCCCCGATCTGGCCCAGCAGGCCCGGGCGGCTTCGCTGGAGCTGTACCGCCGGGCGTCGGAGGCCGCCGCTAAAAAGGGCATCATCATCGCCGACACCAAGTTCGAGATGGGCTTGGTGAACGGGACTCTGGTGGTGGCCGACGAGGTGCTTACCCCCGACTCCTCCCGCTTCTGGCCGGTGGACGGCTGGTCACCGGGGGCCACGCCGCCGTCGTACGACAAGCAGCCGGTGCGGGACTACCTCAGCACGCTGGATTGGAACAAGCAGTACCCGCCGCCCCCGCTTCCCGACGAGGTGGTGTCGGCCAGCGCGGCCCGCTACATCAGTGCTTATGAAATCATCACCGGCCGTAGCTTTGCCGACTGGCCCGGGTGATCGTGAGTCTGATGTTCGAAGTCCTCGTCGAAGTACAGCTTCGAGACGGGATAGCCGATCCGGAAGGCTTGACCATTGAACGGGCACTGCCTGCGCTGGGTTTTCGCGGCGTGAGTGGCGTTCGAGTGGGAAAGAGCCTGCGCTTCATGGTGGAGGCTGTTGATGAAGCAGAAGCCCACAAGCAAGTCGAGGCCATGTGCGAGCGCTTCTTGGCCAATCCGGTGATCGAAGACGTGGTCATTTCCGTCAACAAAGCGCCATGAGCGTTCTGGTGATTGTTCCTGATTGGGGGTGGCGATGACTGCCAAAGTCGGCGTTGTCGTGTTTCCCGGTTCCAACTGCGAGCATGACGTGGTCGAGGCGGTTGACGCCGTAGGCGGCAGTGGTGAACTGCTATGGCACAAGGACGCCCATCTGAGCGACGTGGACGCGGTGGTGCTGCCCGGCGGGTTCGCCCACGGCGACTATCTCCGCACCGGTGCGATGGCCCGATTCTCCCCGATCATGGACGCAGTGGCCCGGTTTGCCCGCAAAGGCGGGCCGGTGGTGGGCATTTGCAATGGGTTTCAGATCCTCACTGAGGCGCAATTGCTGCCCGGAGCTCTCTATAAGAACCGGGGATTGAAGTTTCTGTGTCAGCCAGCGGTGCTGCGAGTGGAGTCAACGGGCTCGGTGTTAACCCGCGGCTTGGCCCAAGGCGATGAGCTCAACATCCCCATTAACCACTTTGAGGGAAACTACATATGTTCTGAAGAGACATTGGCTGAGTTGCGTGGCGACAGCCGAATCGTGCTCACTTATGGGGAAAACCCCAATGGGGCCACTGCCGATATCGCAGGAATTTGCAACGAAAACGGCAACGTTGTGGGGCTAATGCCCCACCCTGAGCGCGCTACTCACCCGTTGCTGGGAAGCACCGACGGTGCTCTATTGCTGAAGAGCTTGATCAGCGGTGATTAGTCAGCGGAGCGAGTACGGGCTACCCCAGCTGCTTTCAACACGCTGGCCGGCACTCCCACCTCACGCCATGCCGCATAGGAAATGCCCTTGCGGCTGCTGTACTCGGCGGCTATCGCGATGAACTCGCTCTCAACCTCGCTGATGTCAACCGTCTCTTCTTCTTTTGCCAATTCAGCCTGCAAGTCCATGAGCTCTTGGATCAGATGAACTTTTTTCAGAGGCTTGGCCTGGGTAATCTCGTCGGGGAGTTCGTCAATGCGGGCTTGCATTTTCTCGGTCGAGCGTTGCCGACCACGCTTGGGCTTGGTCGAGTCCAGTGCAGTCAGGTAACGGCTGACTGCACGCCCCTGAGCTTGGCCGGTCGCCCGTGCTGCTTTGGCTTCTTCAGATACCACTGTCGCTCCTATTTCTGTTTGGTCAGATTGTTGTTCGCCAATATGAAACTATATTCGACCGTCTCATTCAAACTAGACACTCAGTCCTTTGTGCGGCTTCGGTTTGCGTCCCCTATTTCCTTCGGGTGATTTGAGATGAACGAGCCACTTCATAGGTCTCTGGGTTTGACCGACGAAGAAGCTGCCGACATTCAAGAAATCTTGAATCGCTCGCCCAATCATCTCGAGTTGGCGATGTTTGCGGTGATGTGGTCGGAGCACTGCTCCTACAAGTCCTCTCGATTGCATTTGCGCCGACTGCCTACGGAGGCGCCGTGGGTACTGGTCGGCCCGGGAGAAAATGCCGGGGTTATCGATGTCGGCGATGGCATTGCGGCTGCTATCCGTATTGAAAGCCACAATCATCCGTCAGCCATTGAGCCCTATCAGGGGGCGGCCACCGGAGTTGGCGGCATTCTTCGCGACATCTTCACCATGGGCGCGCGCCCGATTGCGGTGATGGATTCGCTGAGGTTCGGTCGTTCCGATGATCCTCGCAGCCGTTGGATCGCCGAAGGGGTGGTGTCGGGCATCTCTGGATACGGCAACGCGGTGGGAGTGCCGACGGTGGGCGGAGAGACGGTTTTCGATGAGACCTATACCGGCAATCCGCTGGTGAATGTTCTGTGCCTTGGCTTGATGCCAACTGATCGGCTCGTGCTGGGCCAGGCCAGCGGCGAGGGCAACTTGGCAGTGCTGCTGGGCTCGTCTACTGGGCGCGACGGCATTGGCGGGGTGAGCGTGCTGGCGTCGGCTTCCTTTGGCGATGAGGAAGAGGAGGCCGAAAAGCGCCCCAGCGTGCAGGTGGGCGATCCGTTTGAGGAAAAGCGGCTCATTGAGGCTTGCCTAGCCCTTTTGGACGCCGGGCTGGTGGTGGGCATCCAAGATCTCGGAGGCGCAGGACTCACGTGCGCCACCAGCGAGACTGCATCACGGGGCGGGATGGGCATGGATGTGGACGTTGCCGCCGTCCCTCGCCGAGAGCCGGGCATGGAACCCTTTGAGGTACTCACCAGCGAGTCCCAAGAGCGGATGCTGGCCATCGTGGCCCCCGACGGCCTCGACGAGGTGCTGGCCATCTGCGATCGCTGGGATGTGCAGGCATCAGTGGTGGGCCGGGTTACCGAGGGCGGCCAACTCCGGGTGCGCGACGGCCTCGACGGCCCGGTGTTGGGCGAGCTGCCGGCAGCCTCCCTCCACGAAGACGCGCCGCTGTATGACCGTCCTCGACATCCGCCAGCCGGCTGGGACGAGGCCCGGGCCGACACTGCCGACAATCTGCCGCCGCCCGATGATGTGGCCGCCGATCTGCTCGACCTACTGGCCGACCCGTCGTGGGTCTACCGTCAGTACGATCACATGCTGTTTTGCAATACCGTGGTCGGCCCGGGCGGCGACGCCACCGTGCTACGGCTCAAGCATCCCTCGACCGGCGCCGACACCGGCCGCGGTTTGGCCCTGACCGTCGACGGCAACCACCGTTGGTGTGCGGTTGACCCCCGAGCCGGAACGGCTATGACTGTGGCGGAGGCTGTGCTCAACCTGGCCTGCGTGGGTGCTCGCCCGTTGGCCCTCGTCAACTGCTTGAACTTCGGCAATCCTGAGCATCCCGAGGTGATGTGGCAGTTCTCCGAGGCGGTGGACGGGATGGCCGAGGCGTGCGACGCCTTCGGCATTCCAGTGGTGGGCGGCAACGTGAGCCTCTACAACGAGTCGGTCGGCCACAACATCGACCCTACGCCGGTGATCGGCTTACTGGGGATGATCGACAGTTTGACCCGGATTCCTCCCGGCCTGGCCTGGGGCGACGGCGACCGGGTGATCGTTCTGGGCTCGGGAGGCGCTGAGCTTTCGGGGTCGCAGTGGGCTGCGACCACCGCTGGCCACAAGGGGGGTGTTCTGCCTGCGTTGGACTACGACCAGCATCGACGAGTGGCCGGTTTGGTGGCCGGTTTGGTGGCCAACGATCTGCTCTCGGCGGTTCATGACGTGTCCAGCGGAGGGCTGGGAGTAGCCCTGGCCGAGATGGCTGTCATTTCCGGGGTGGGATTCCGGGGCGCTCGCATTCACGACCACGTCGAGTTGTTCGGCGAGGCCCCTTCCCGGGTGGTGGCCGCGGTGAACCCCGAGATGCTTCCCGAAGTGGAGGCCGCCGCTGCTGCTTCTGGGGTGGCCGTTATCCGCATCGGCCTGGCCACCGGAGACCGCTTTGCCATCAAGGGTCTGCTCGATCTGGAAATGGCCGCGATTGCTGATCGATGGCGCTCGCCCATGTCAGAATTGACCAGTGTCTGATCTCATGGACGACTCTCCTCGGGAGGCCTGTGGGGTCGTCGGCATCTACGCCCCCCATGACCCCGTCGCCCATCTGAACTATCTGGCCCTGTACGCCTTGCAGCATCGGGGCCAGGAGTCGGCCGGTATCGCGGTGAGCGATGGCGAGAACATCACCGTGGTCAAAGACATGGGCCTGGTTGCCACCGTGTTCGACGACCGCACGCTGGTCACCCTCGATGGCCATCTGGGCATCGGCCACACCCGCTATTCCACGGCGGGGTCCAGTTCGTGGCGCAACGCCCAGCCCGTTTTTCGCAGCACCGCCGACCACCAGTTCGTGCTGGGTCACAACGGCAACCTCACCAATACTGCGGTACTTGCCGAGGAGACCTCGATCTTGCCCGGGATGGTCGGTTCGGACAGCGACCTGATTGCCGAGTTGCTGGCCATCGAGATCTCGGCCATGTCTTCGTCGACCCGATCCCAAGACCGGGTCCTCGAACGGGCATTGGAAGCAGTGCTGCCTCGATTGGAAGGAGCATTCTCGCTGGTGTTGGCCGACGAGAAGCGGGTGATCGGGGTGCGCGACCCCAACGGCTTCCGCCCCCTGTGCCTCGGCCGACTGGACAGGGGATGGGTGCTAGCCTCTGAGACCCCTGCGCTCGACATCGTCGGGGCTCACTTCCTGCGGGAACTGGCCCCGGGAGAGATGGTGGTGATCAACGGCGACGGAGTGCGGTCGGTGCGCCCGTTTCCCGAGGAGCGGGTGGACCCCCGCCTGTGCATCTTCGAGTTCGTGTACTTCTCTCGGCCCGACTCGGTGATCTATGGCCAGAGTGTGCATCACGCCCGGGTGCGCATGGGCGAGATACTGGCTGAGCAGTCCCCGGTGGAGGCCGACCTGGTAATGGGCGTTCCCGAATCGGGGTTGCCCGCCGCTGAGGGCTTCTCCCGGGCCAGCGGCATTCCCTACGGCCAGGGGCTGGTGAAGAATCGCTACATCGGCCGCACGTTCATCGCCCCGAGCCAGCAGATGCGCTCGATGGGGGTGCGCATGAAGCTCAACCCTCTGCGCGACAGCATCGAGGGCAACCGGCTGGTGGTGGTGGACGACTCCATTGTGCGGGGCACCACGACCAGAGCCCTGGTGGCCATGCTTCGGGAGGCGGGTGCCGCTGAGGTTCATCTCCGCATCAGCTCGCCGCCCTACCGGTGGCCCTGCTACTTCGGCATGGACACCGGCGACCGCACCGAGCTTTTGGCTGCTCACCTCACCGTGGCGGAAATGTGCGATTACGTCGGGGCCGACACGCTGGCGTTCATCGACATGGACGGATTGACCGAAGCCACCGGCGCAGTGGGGGCCGGCTTTTGCAACGCCTGTCTCACCGGGGACTACCCGGTCGAGGTGCCGGTGGCGCCTCCCGGCTCGATCGCGTATCCGCGACGCGCGGTTCCGTTCGCCGACGCCGAAGAGGAGCCTGCGCCTTCTTTGTGGGCCACCGGCGATGGGTGAGACTTACCGCTCCTCGGGGGTGGACATCGCCGCGGGCGAAGAGGCGGTGCAGCGCATCAAGGAACATGTGCGCTCGACATTTCGACCAGAGGCGATCGGCGACATCGGCGGTTTCGGAGGGCTGTTTGATTTCGCCCGCCACGGGTACAAGAAGCCGGTATTGGTGTCGACCACCGACGGGGTGGGAACAAAGGCCTATGTGGCGGCGGCGGCGGGTCGGTTCAACACCATTGGCATTGATCTGGTGGCCATGTGCGTGGACGACCTGGTGTGCCAGGGGGCCGAGCCTCTGTTCATGTTGGATTACATCTCGGTGCAGAGGCTCGATCCCGAGCGGATCGAGCAGCTGGTGGTGGGGATAGTCGAGGGCTGCCGTCAGGCGGGTTGTGCGCTGATCGGTGGGGAGATGGCCGAGCATCCCGGAGTTGAGCCCGATGATGAGTTCGAGCTCGTGGGGTTTGCGGTGGGGGTGGTGGAGCGGTCGCGGCTCATCACCGGCGCCGAGGTGCGCCCCGGCGACACGTTGATCGGGCTGCCGTCACCCGGTTTGCGGTGCAACGGCTACTCCCTGGCCCGCCGACTCTATTTTGAGGTGGCCGACCGGGGGTTGGACGACCCCGCCTGGGAGGGGAGCTCCCAGGCGGTGGCCGATGAGCTGCTGTTGCCTTCGGTGATCTATGCCCCCGCGATCAAGGCCATGCTGGCCAAGGTGGAGGCGCGATCCATCGCCCACATCACGGGCGGGGGCATTGGCGGAAACTTGGCTCGAGTGCTGCCCGACAAAGTCGACGCGGTGGTCGACCGCAGCACCTGGGAGCAGCCTCCGGTGTTCGCCGAGTTGCAGCGCATCGGCGATGTGTCCGACGAGGAGATGGCCAACGTTTTCAATCTCGGACTGGGCATGGTGGTGGTTGTGCGAGACAAAGACGCCACCAAGGCCATCGATCTACTGCGAACCGGCGGCCATCGGGCGACCGTGGTGGGGGAGATCGAAAAGGGCGACGGCCAAGTTCGCCTCGTGGGCGAGCCCGATTTGGCTGTCTGAACTTAGCGGGCTCGCACTGCCACCCGGCAGGACCCCGCAGCCCGGGCAACACCCCCGATTTGGTCGGGGCGCGGCTTGGGATCATCGAACAGCGGCGTTAGGTCGTAGGTGTCGAATAGCCGCTCTATCACTCGGGACATCGCCGTGACCGAGAAGGGCCGGGCCGGGCAGGCGTGGGGACCGACGCCAAAGGTGATGACCAACTCGGAGGGCAGCCCCGCGGGAGACACCAGGCGGGGGCCCTTCCATCGGTCGGGGTTGTAGCGATCCAAGCCCGGGCCGGCTTCCATGTTCGTCAACGGCAGGAACGTGGCCAGCGAGGCGCCGGGGGCCACGTCGTAGGCCTGGGAGCCGTCATCGATGGTCACGGGCTCGAGCACGGTGCGAAGCATGATGGATCGCTGGCCGATTCGGGTCGATTCCAGTGTGCAGCGCGACACCAAGTCGTGATCGTCGCCTTGGCCGGCCCGCACTCGGGCGATCACATCGGGATGCTGAACCAGATGGACAAGAGACCAGCCGAGCGCGGCGAACAGGTTGGACATCGATCCGATGTGGACCAAGATCACGTCCCGGGCCACGCCGATCCGTCGCTCGGAATCGGGGGCGTCGGCCCATCGTTCGAGGATCATGTCGAGCAGGTCGCCGACGGGTTGGCGGCGGGTGGTTATGGAGTCGGCCAGGATCTGCTCGGCCTTGGCCATGGCGGCGTACTCGGCAGCCTTTCCCGACTGGGCCACTTCTTGCATCCGAGTTGGGGCCACGAAGGCCTCGGACCCGTCGAGCGCGTCAAGCGCTTCGATGAGCTCCTCGAATCTGTCTGAGCGCAGGATCTCGCGGCCGCCCCAGCTGGCCAGGCCCATGCGGTGGCCGAGGCGGCGGGTGAAGTCGAACAGATCGATCTCATCGCCCGGGCTCAGCTCTGCCAGTTGGATCGAGATGGCCTCTTCCAGCGCTTCTAGGTAGCCGGACACATTGGGTCGGGTGAACAGCTCGTGGGGCAGGGTTCGCCGACCGTCGAACAGCTCATCGGGCAGCTTGCGGATGAGCATCTTCCAGTCGGCAATGCCCTTGCTGGCCTGCTGCTCGGGGACGGCGTAGAAGTCCCTGAGGCCGGTGGGTGAGAACAAGAACAAGTAACGATCGTCGCCGCTGTCGATCACGAAGGTATCGCCGCATTCGGACCGGGCGGCGCCGATGGCCGCCACGGTGTCGCTGACCGGCCCGTCCCAAGGGAGCACGCAGTCGGCGACCGTGGGCATCGGGGTGATAAGAGGTAGATCGGCCACCAAGATAATTTCTATCCGCTTCGGGCCTGTTTTCCTACCTTTGCAGCGCAAAGCGTATTGTCGTCCCCGATGCCGCTCAGCAACTCCGACGAGTACCTCCATTCCCCGCCACCGGGCTCTGATGCCTTGTGGAGCGACAACTTCTGGTTCTCGGTGTGCGACCGGGAGGCCGACGTGTACGGCATCAACCACATCCATGCCAGCCTGTCCCACGGATATTTGCGGGCCAGCGCGTTCTACGTCATCGACGGCGTGCCGGTGCAGTGGGGTTCTCGCCAGCCGCTGGGGGATGAGCTGGAGTTCTCTGTGCTGGGCGACGGGCGGGTGTCCTACTCCGTGGAGGAGCCGTTCTCGCGATACCGCTGGCAGCTCGATGCCCCTCGCTTTGGCTTCGATCTGATCTTCGAAGATCGCTTTGGCGTGTTCGACTACAACGACTGCTTCGGGGGGAATCCGCTGGGGGCCTACGAGGGTTATGGCGGCCACTACGAGCAGGCCCTGGTGTGCCGGGGCGAGTTCGAGTCTCGGGGCGGGCCCCGGGCGGGGGAGCGCCGCGCGGTGGAGTGCTGGTCGCATCGGGATCACTCCTGGACGCATCGGTTCGAGCGGCCCGGGCCGTGGGATGTGCGGCATCGTCGTACCCAGGCTGAGTCGTGGGGGCACTTCTGGCCGTCGGTGCAGCTCCCCGACCGGCACTTGAACGCCTTTGGGTGGATGAGTCCGACTCAGCCCTTGCCTGGCGATACCCCTGGTGTCGGCGGCTGGATCGGCGACGCCGAGGGCACTCGTGCGCTTCGGTCGGCCACGTGTGTGCCTCGTCTGGAGGAGGATCAGCGCACCGCCATGGCCTTCGACATGACCTTCGAGACGACTGATGGCGAAGTGCTCACCGTGCACACCGGCCGCAAGCACGCCCACACCCGCAACGGCCTCATGCGCGACGAGAATGATGCCGAGGTTCGGCTCGACTGCCACGAGCCGTTCTTCGACTTCGAGGTGCTGGAGACCGGCGAGCGGGGCTACGGGGTAGTGGAGTACTCGATCCACCCGCCCTGGCCCCGGTATCGGTACTAGATGATTCGTAGGCTGATGGCCGTGGGCATCACCAGCGGGAACCTGAGTTCATGAAGTGGGGCATCCACTTGCCCCAGCTCGGGAGGGCGGCCTCCTTGGGGCTGCTGGTGGAGATTGCCCAGCAGGCCGAGGCCGCCGGTTTCGACGATGTGTGGACCGCCGACCATGTGGCCGTGCCGGTCGACCTGGAGGGGATGCCGTCGTTCTTTCCCGAGCCGGTGCCATTGCTCTCCGCAGTAGCGGCCCACACGCAGCGGGTGGGATTGGGCACGTCGGTGCTGATCCCCGCCTATCGGAACCCCATGCAGTTCGCCAAGCAATGGGCCACCCTCGACTGGCTGGCCCCGGGCCGCACCATCCTCGGGGTGGGCGCCGGATGGCTAGGGCCCGAGTTCGAGGCCTGCGGCGTGCCCATGGTGCACCGGGCCCAGCGGCTCGATGACTACCTCGACGGGTGGCGGTCCGCCTGGTCGGGGGCCACTGAGTTTCAGAGCGAGTTCTTCAGCTTCACCGGCGTGCGAATCAACCCCCAGCCGGCGGAGCCGATCCCCATTTGGATCGGAGGATCCTCCCCCGGAGCCCTCCGCCGAGCCGCCCGGTGTGATGGCTGGATGGGCACATGGGCCCCACCCGAAGTCTTCGCCGAGCGCCTAGAGGTCCTTCGAGCCGAACAGACCCGCCTCGGCCGCGCTCCCGAAGACACCAAAATCTCCATCCACATGGAACTGAGACTCGGCAACCCGCTCGACAGCGCCGGCCGCTGGTCAGTAGTAGGCGACGGCTACGGCGACCGAGAAATGGTGATCGGCGACATCAACCACGTAGCCGAAACCCTGGCCCCCTACATAGAAGCCGGCCTAGAACACGTCCTACTAGTCCCCCTAGCCCTCTCCCCCGAAGAGTGGCGCCACCACGTCGACGCCCTAGCTGGCTTGATGGGCTAGTTGGGATTGATGGCAGGCGATGGAGCACGCTGCTAACTGATTAAGCGCTATAGGCGCTTCGGGTCAGCGTCTGGGTGGTGGTTTGGGGGGTTGTTGCCAGGGGGGTTTGAGGTAGGGGCGGTTGGTGTCGGGGTGGTATGCGACTGTCCAGTCGCGGTGGTGGGCTTTGTGGTGGCAGGGGTGGCAGAGCAGCACGAGGTTGTCTTGCTGGGTGGGGCCGCCGTGTTGCCATTCGACGATGTGGTGGGACACGCATCACTCGGGTTCGGTTCCACAGCCGATGCAGCCTTGGTCTCTGGCGGTGATGGCGGCTCGGAGTTGGGGGCTCGGGTGGCGTTGGCGGCCTAGTGAGAGGCATTGGAGGTCGGCGTCGAAGATGCCGGTGAGGATTTCGGCGTCGCAGGCCAGTTTGCGGAACTCGTCTTGGGGAATCGGGGTGCCATCAGCCAAGCGGGGCCGGCCGAGTTGGCGGTCTATGGCGTCGTAGTCGGCCAGAATCAACAAGCTGGTCGGCTGGGGCTGATCGCCGGTTTCTCCGTTGGTGGTTCGGGTCAACAGCTCCGCGATTGCATCGGCCCGCCGGTGGCGGGCGTCGAGACGCTCTCGGCCGGTAGTGGCGTGCCACGCCATGTCGGTCTTGTGGTTCAGGGCGGCCCGGATGCCCTGGGCGGCAACGGGATCGAATAGAGCGAACAGCCGCCACATGCCGTCGTCTTGTTCGGTGAAGCTGGCCATGCGGGCCTTCCGCTGGTGTTCGAAGCGCTTGGAGCCGTCGTCGTCGCCGGAGAGTTCGTCCTGGTGCTCGCGTACTGTACGGCGCAACTGCTCAGGCGTCTGGGTCTCGGCGGCGGCCACCATCTTGCACTCGTCGAGGGGGCCACTCGCCGCGGCAGTACCCAGGATTCGGGCGTGCTCAGTGGTGATCCGGCTGTCAGACAGCGCCCCTCGGGCCGCGGGCAGCGATTCGAGTTGGTCTGCTTGGCGCATGGTGCGCTGTGCCTGCTGGCCCGACTGGCGCAGCTCAGTCTTCAGTGTGTTGGCGGTGTCATAGGGGGTGGTGCGCCGCTTCTTCTCTGCTACCGCCTCGGCCAAGAACCCGTCTAACTGATTGCGGGCCCGTCCAATCAGGCGCAGCCGCAAGTCCAGAGAAGCATCGTCCAACCCGGCGACATCTACTGCGTCGACATACACGCCAGTCTTCGCATTTCCCCTGGTCAAAACCTCAGAAACCATGCCACTAGTCTATTGAAGCCAGTGACAACATCTGGTGGAGAGGATGACAGGGGAATGACACGCCAGGGCAGTGAGGGCTCAGCGGAAAGTGCTGCGGCTGGTCGTGGGAAGTTGAGGGTGAAGAAGGTCAAGAGAGCGATAGCGGTGGGCGGACGGCGGGGGTTGGCGAAGGTTGCTGGGGTGGGGATGGTGATGGGTTGGAGGGTTCGGGTTGGGGGTCGGGCGGCGATTGATGGGACGAAGGAGCGTGCGGGGCGGGTTTTGTCGGCGGCGCAGGCTTTGGTGGCTAGTGATTTGTCGGGGGACCTCAATCGGTTGGTGGCTGCGGCGGTCAAGGGGGCTCCGACGGTCTACGACAAGGCGATGGATGCCAACTATCTGGATCCTGCGCTGCGCTCGGGTCTGGGTGGCAGCTATCACCGGCTGTTTGACGGGGGCCATACCATCGCCGGGGCGGTCCGGGCTGCCAGGGGGGTTTCGGCTGACGACACTGTGGTGCAAGAGGCCCTGGGAACGATCAAGGCGCTGCTGCGAGATGCGTCCACGACCCGAGGCCTGCCGCTGGCGACGTGGGAAAAGTCCACGTTCGATTCGGTGGCTGCGGCGTTGGAGTCGAAGTTCAGGATTCCCAAGGCCTGGTTCTACGAGCTGAACACCTACGACGCAGCCGACCTACTTGGCGGTGCCATCGGGGTGGTGTCGGTGATCTATCGGTGGAACCGCGCTGACACCGAAGAATTTGCCAGACTCGCCTCGGTTATCGGGACGTCGGCCGCAGTCAGCGCCAACCCCCTGCTGATGGTGGTCTCTGTGGTGGCCATGGCCCGGGCCTACAACAAGGCGAATAGCGCTGACGAATTCGCCGAGATGATCGACGGCAGCTTCAAGGGCGCGGCGACTTCCGGGGCCAGCCTGGCCGCCATCGCAGTGGCGGGCACAGCGGGCGCTTCAGCCGGAGTAGCGCTCTTGGTCGGCGTGACCGCTGGCATTCTCGCCTACAAGGTCAGCGACAAAGTGAGCCTGGTCGCCGTGGCGCGCTTCGCCAAAGACCAGGCAACTGTGATCTTCACAAGTGCCCAAGAAGCGACACGCCGGGCCTGAGGGGTCTATGTCCTGAAGTGAGTCAGGGAGTCGATCGCTTCAGCTGAGGAGATGGGGCACGGTGGCCCAGCCGGATCTTTCGGGGGGTGGGATGAGGTGGTGGGGGGTGGTGGCTTGGGCGGCGTGGCTGTTGGCGATGGCGATGCTGATGGAGGCGGCTTCTAGCAGTTCGAGGTCGTTTATGCCGTCGCCGATGGCGGCGAAGTTGAACTCGTGGCCTTGCCATTTGCAGAAGGCTTCGACTCCGCTCACTTTGGACACCCCGGGGGGTGACACCGTCAGGCGGCTTCCTCCGAAGAGGGGGTCGGGTTCGTCGACGCGGGCGACTCCTAACGACCTTGAATGGACTTCCTTGGCTGCCAGGTGGGCGAGGTCTGAGGGGAGGCCGGTCAACACGAGTTCCAGTACGTCTGACTCGACGTCGGCGGGACTGAAGGCGTGGTTGATGTCTTCTTCTTGGAACTCCAAGTGGGTGGGATCGCTGGTTGGGTCTTTCGGGAGGACCACATCGCCGCCGGGCTCGGCGTGGTCGTCGATGTAGAGGCAAGGGCGGATGCCGTGGGTGTCGAGAGTGTCCAATAGCTCCCACAACGCCGCCGGGTCGAAGGAGATGCGGTGGAAGCGCTCCTTTGTGGCGAAGTCCATCCCGATCGAACCGTCGAGGGCGACCGTGGGCAATTGGAGCCCATTCAACTCGAACAAGCGGGCAATATTCCGGAGTCGGCGACCGGTAGCTGCGATCACGGTATGACCTGCCGCCTCGAGCTCGGCCAGCGCCTCCAAGTGGGCCGTCGGCGCGACGCAGTCCAAGCCCCAGAGCGTTCTATCCAAATCGGTCACCACCAGCATCGTCTGTTGCCTGAGTGAGGCTATTCGCCGGGGTTGAAGCGGCGCAGGATACCGGAGCGGACCCGCCACCGGGAGAGCTGGCGGACCAGGGCGGGGGGCATGTTGGACTGGGTGCCCGGTGTCGGGCCGGCCGAGATAATCCCGGCGCGGCCCTGGTAGGGCTGGTCGTCTTCGCCGTGGCCCGACCACACCACTACCTGCGGGAACGCGATGGTTATGCCCGCGGCGGCGAAGCTCTGGTGGACCGACAAGATCACGTCGTGGCGGGTGGCCAACTCGGTCGGTACGTCGCTCTTGTGCCAGTAGTACAGGGTGAAGTCGATGCTGGACGACCCGAAGCGGGTCAGCAGTGCCTGTGCGGGCGGCTCGGCGCTCACCCGCTCTACCTGTTCGAGCGCCTCAACCAGGCACTGCGTGGCTGCTTGCAGGTTGGTGTCGTAGGCCACGCCTACTTCCAACTCGCTGCGTCGCAGAGGCTCGTTGGTGAGATTGACGATGGGCCCCGCGGCCACCTCGCTGTTGGGAACCCGTACCGCCGATCCGTCGAGGCCGCGCAGCACGGTGGTGCGGGAGTCGATGTCGGTGGCGACGCCCAGGTGGTCTCCGAGCAGCACCGTGTCGCCCACTCTGAAGGGACGCCGGGCTTGAAGGATCAACCCGGAAAAGAAGTTCTCCACCAGCTTCTGCAAGGCCAGCGCCAGAACCAAGCCGCCCAGACCGATGGCGCCGACCAGCGGCCCGACCTGCACCCCCAGGCTGGTGAGCGCGTAGAACAGCCCGATCAGGAAAAGGAGATAGCCGACCAGCCTGGCGGTCACGATTGCCGCAAAGCCCGGTCCCACCACGTGGATCAGCACTCTTCGCACCAGGCGGGCGACGATCACTGACACCACGATCGAGGCGGCCACGATGATCCCGGCCTGTATCCAGTCGGACACGGTTAGGGCTTCGTCGATGATGGCGTCGTTTGACGACTGCGCCAGCAGGTCAGTCGCGGCCAGGACAGTCATCAGGGTGTTGCTCGCAAATCGATGGTCACCGGCTCGTCATGCTAGGTCACTGTTCGATTCAAGAGCAGGCTGGCGGCTTGGGGACAGGGCATGCCGACCTCAACGCCGGCAGCGGTGGCCAGAGAGTTGGCAGCGGAGATGATGCCGTCGTGGTAGTGGGATAGGCCGCTGCCCATGCGGGCTCGGCGGGCGTCCACGGTGGCGCCGGCCAAGCCATCGGCCTCCACGATGTAGAGCCCGGCCATGCCCGAGTCGTCCATGCCCCGCCCGCCGTCGGAGCAGATGAACCCGAACGGTCGGCACCGGCGCAGGTAGGGAACCGCCGAGCGGCCGGTGTGGCCCGCGGTGACCAGCACGTTGCGGTCGGTGTCCTCGCTGGTGCCGAAGGCGATGGAGTCGGCCGCCGCCACGCAGCGGCCGTCGGGGGAGGTCTCCATCACCGTGCGGTTGGTGATATCCGACGCAGCCGCGCCCGCCACCGGATCGTTGTCCAACAAGGCCGCGGCTGCATCCCGAACTGGCATGCCCGCGCCCACCCCGCAGTCCAGGGCCAGTTGGTTGACGAAGCTGACCACTCCGTGCTCATACAGATGCACCCCGTCGCCCAAATGGGCGGTCATCACGTCGGCTACCGCGGCGGGAATGCCCAGGGCCTCCAGGTACCAAAGGCCGGCGATGGCCGAGCCCTCGGGTCCCACGCCGCAGTCCATTCCGATGGCCGCCCTGGGCCGGTGCTCGGCGATGAATCGGGCGGGCAGCACCCCGCAGTACGACGAGTTGACGCATACATCCCGATCCCGGTTGGTCTCGTCCACGTCGTAGGCCGAGTCCATGCACATCACCCGTCCCCGGGCCGAGGCCAGTACTTCGGTCTGCTTATCGTTCTCCGTGCTCATCGGGCGGTTCTGGGGGGGAACTGCGGGCGGCGCTTTTCCATGAAGGCGGTAGCCCCCTCGATCATGTCGGGCGACCCGATGGCCTGGGCCAGCATCCCCAATCCCGAGGCCATGTTGTCGCGTAGCTGATTCCAGTACACGTTGGAGCTGATCTTGGCCGCCTCCAGGTAGCGGGGGCTCATCCTCAACAGCTCCTCGCACCAGCGCCCTACCTCGTCTTCCAATTCATCGTCGGGCACCACCGCGTTGATCCACCCCATCTCGCACGCCTGCTCCGCGGTGTACTTACGGCACAGAAAGGCCACCTCCTTGGCCCGCTTCTCCCCGATGGTCATGGCCAGCAGGTTGGTGCCTCCCAGCACCGGGGCGCTGCCCACCTTGACCCCGGTCTGGCCCAGCTCGGCCGACTCTGCGGCGATGGCGAAGTCACAGGCCACCACCAGCTCATTGCCGCCCCCGAACGCGGGGCCGTTCACCGCGGCGATCACCGGCATGGGGGCATTGCGGATTGCGTCGAACAGCTCCAATGAGCCGTAGAACATGGTCCGCAGCTCATAGAAGTTCGCCTCCGCCAAATTGGCCAGGTAGCCCCCGGCGCAGAACGCCCGGCCCTGTCCGGTGATCACCACCACTCCGGCGTCGACGTGCTCTCGGAAGGCGGCGATGATCTCGTCGATGGTGGTGCGGTCGTAGGAGTTCAGCCGCTCGGGCCGGTTCAGCCGCAGCCAGACGACTCGGTCGTTTCGCTCAACGATGATGTCGCTCACGGTGGTGTCCTTTCCCCGTACCGCATACTGTCCAGCATCGTATGGCGTTCGAGCTTGGCCCTGACATCCTGGCCATCCAGCAAGAGGCCCAGGCGGTGGCCCGCATGGTGGAGGGGTTCGCCGCGGAAGCCGATGAGTGCAGCCACGTCCACCAGCCCACCCTTGATGTGCTGCGGGCCAGCGACCTGAGCTCGCTGATGGTGCCTGCCGCCTACGGGGGCCGCCACGAGAGGGTGGATCCGCTGGCGGTGTGCGTGGTTCGAGAGGCCCTCATGCGGGCCTCGTCGCACTTGGACTCACTGTTCGCCCTCCAGGGCATAGGTAGCTACGCCATCGCGGTGGCCGGCACCGATGAGCAGCGGGAGCAGTGGTTGCCCAAGGTGGCCCGGGCCGAAGTGCTGGCTGCATTGGCCCTTACCGAGCCGGTGGCGGGATCGGACCTCAGGGGAATCGAAACCACCTTGACCGACCACGGCAACGAGGTTGAGTTGAACGGGGCCAAGTCGTTCATCTCCAACGGGGGAGCGGCTGGCTTCTACACCACCATGGCCAAAGAGGAGAACCGGTTCTCGCTGGTGCTGGTGCCTGCGGACGCCCCCGGCGTGTCGATCGAACCCTCGCCGGAGATCATCGCCCCCCATGTGCTGGGCGAGGTGACCTTCGACCGGGTACGCCTGCCCGCCTCGGCCCGCCTGGGAGATCCGGGCGCCGGATTCCGCCATGTGCTGGCCACCCTGTCGGTTTTTCGCATCTCGGTGGCCGGAGCGGCCGTCGGACTCATGGATGGGGCGCTGACCTGCGCCGCCAACCATGCCGCCAACCGCGAGCAGTTCGGCCGCCCGTTGGTGCGGCTGGGACCGGTGGCGGGGCTGCTGGCCGATTCCTGGGCCGAGCTGGAAGCCACCCGGCTGCTGGCCTACGCCACCGCCGAGGCCGCCCGCGAGGATCCATCGGCCCATCTCGACCGGTCGTCGCTGGCCAAGCTGGCCGCCACCGAGGCCGCCAGTCGGGTGGTGGACCGCTGTGTGCAGGTGATGGGCCGATGGGGGCTCATTCGGGGTTCCGACATCGAGCGCTACTACCGACAGGCCCGACCCATGCGGATCTACGAGGGGGCCTCTGAGGTTCTTCGGCTGGGTATCGCCACTCGGCTGTGCGACGAGGCGGCCGACCGGGCGAACGAGGAGTAGTTCGATGGCAGTGGACTGGGGCTTGGACGGCCATGTGGCGGTGGTGACCGGGGCCAGCCGGGGGCTGGGGGAGGCTGCGGTGCGGGCCATGGTGGCCGAGGGTGCCCGAGTGGTGGCCGCGGCCCGCTCAGCCGAAGCCCTGGCCGTGCTGGCCGATGAGCTGGGGGACGCAGTGGCCGCCGTGCCGTGCGACATGCGGGGCCGGACGGCGGTGGCCGGACTGGTTGATGAGGCGATCACCCGCTTCGGGCGTCTCGACTCGGTGGTTAACAACGCGGGTATCGCCCCCGCAGCCAAGTTTGTCGACCAGCCCGACGAGGTGTTCGATGAAGTGCTGGCCGTGAACCTGGCCGCCCCGGCGGCGCTGGCCCGACGAGCCGCCTCCCATTGGATAGAGGCTGGCCAGCCCGGTTCGGTCATCAACGTGGCCTCCACTTCTGCGCTCAAGGGCAAGCCAACGCTGGCGGCCTACTCGGCCTCCAAAGGCGGGCTGCTGCGGCTCACCGAGGCTCTGGCCGGGGAGTGGGCCCGCCACAACATCAGGGTGAACGTGATTGCCCCCGGCGCGTTCGAAACCGACGCCCAAGCCGCGGTGCTGGGCGATCCCGACACCCTGGCCGCCCGGCTGCGCAAGATCCCGGTCCGCCGCATGGGCCAGCCCGATGAGCTCGGACCGTTGGTCTGTTACCTAGCATCGGAGGCGTCCGGGTTCGTCACCGGCGCCTGTTTTGTGATTGACGGCGGTGAAGTGTCCAAACTCTGACGATGAGACTCCGACAATGAAGCCTTGACAATGAAAATGGCCAAGAGAGGTAACAAATGACCACGCAAGCCACGTCCAACAACGCGGTCCACCGCGATCTGGGCAGCCCCGCACTGGCTAGCGGCGAGCTGGCTGCTATATCCACCAAGTTCGCCGAGGGCTACGCCCGCATTCGCGATGTGACCGACCGCGACGGCGCCTGTCCCGCTTGGGCCAAGGCGCTGTACATGGCGTGTGCGGCGTCGGTGAGGGTCCAGCCGGAATTGGCCCTTCGCGAGCTGACCCGATCCCGCGAGCTGGGGCTCACCCTGAGCGACGCCCGGGGCGCCTCGCTGGCCGTGCTCATCTCCCGGGGAGAGGCCACCTACAACGCCTTCGCCCGGGCCATCGACCAAGCGTTCGACATCGACGCTGACCAGTCCACCGAGCCGATCCCCGATTTCGAGCTCGACCGCCAGGCCGCCCTCGACTACTTCGAGAGCTACTTCGGCTTCGTGCCCGACTACATCGAGGTGATGGCCGACAACGCCCCCCGGGCCTTGGAGGGCTACGTGCTCATGCGGCAATGGTCGCTGGCCGAGAACAAACTCGACGCCAAGCACGTGGAGCTCTTGTTGTGCACCATCAACGCCGCCGAGTTCTCCAGCCGGTTCGTGAACATCCACTGCAACGGGGCCCGCAATGCCGGGGCCAGCGAGGCCGAGATCACCGAGGCGGTGGTGTGCGCCATCCCCATCTCTGGGGTGGCCTCCTGGCTGCCCGGTGCCGACGGGATCATGGAAGGCCGTTGATGGGATCATCCGCCGCATCCCGGCGGACCGACGCAAGCTAGGCAGCATGGCTGGCCTCATCGACGTCCACGCCCACATCGTGCTGGAGGGCACGATGGGAGCGGCCGGGCCGTGCGGCCCCGAGATCGGTGCCCACGACGACGGCACCCCCTGGTTCCGGGTGGGCGGCTACCAACTCGACGGTGTGGCCTACCGGGGATCGCTATTCATCGAGCTGGACATGCGCCTAGAGGCCATGGACGCCCAGGGCATCTCAGTACAAGCTCTGTCGCCCAACCCGCTCACCTATCTCCATTTCATTGAGCCGCAATTGGCCGTCGACTTCTGCCGTCGCCATAACGACGACCTTGCCGCCGCCGTGGCCCTGCACCCCAACCGCTTCGTCGGATTGGCCGCACTGCCCATGCAGGATGTCGATGCCGCCTGTGTCGAGTTGGAGCGGGCAGTGCGGGAGCTGGGCTTGCTGGCGGGATACACCGGCACCGATTTCGGAACCCCGCTCGACGACCCGGCCCTCGATCAGCTCTGGTCGCTGTGTACCGACCTCAACGTGCCCCATTTCTTGCACCCCACCCAGTCGGGCATCGACGGCCCGTTGCTCGATCCCCGGTTGCGTCGCTGGGACCTCGACCTAGTGCTGGAGTACTCCTACGAGGAGACGGTGGCAGTGGCCACCCTGGTGTTCGGCGGTGTCACCGAGCGCCACCCCGACCTCGACCTGTGCCTGTCCCACGGCGGCGGCACCACCCCGCTCATCCTGTCCAAGCTCCGCAAACTGGCCGAGCGCCGCCCCGCCGCCCCCGAGTGGATCAAAGAACCCGGCGCCTTTAACCGTGCCCTCAACCGCCTGTGGTTCGACTGCCACATCACTGGCGCCGCCGAGCTCACCTTGGCCCTCGAGCAATACGGAACCGACCGCCTGGTCTACGGCACCAACTTCGGTGGCTGGGACCGAGGCACCGGCCCCGACGTCGCCCACCTAGCCCAAACCCTAAACACCAACGCCACCCGCCTGCTGCGGCTCTGACCGCTCACATTTGATTGGAGAGGGGTCGGTAAGTCCCCAGGGTTGAAAGGACGACAACCGCCCATATGGGGGATCAGCAGTGGCTGTTGAGAACCAACAGGGCGTCGTCGACGCCTTGCAGATCGAACTCCGCCGACGCCGGTCGCCCGTTGATGTCGTCGAGTTCTATGCGCAATTTCCCGCCGTCCAATCCCGCCAATCGGCTGACGAACGCCGTGTATTGAGCCTGATTCGGCAGGAGCAACGATACGGACGCCTCTAGGTGGTAGTCGCCGGGCCATTCCTCAGTATGCGTCTCTCCCGCGACGGTGTAGGTAAACGGGACGGTCAACCGGGTGTTGGAGACGAATCGGGTGAAGTACCAATGGATTTCCACGATGATGCCGCGGGTCGGGTAACGGACGGTGTCGCACACCAGCCGCAAAATTGGCCGTTGGTGGGTGGTCGCCTTTTGGGCGCGGGTTTGGTAGCCCCACACGATCGGTATGGGCGGGTCCGTACCCTGCGCTGCGTATAGTGCTTCTGCCCATTGACCGACTCTGTCGGGCGGTTCGCTGCATGCCCCTGGCACCAGTTCGAGGTCTGCCCCCAGCATGCACCGGTACACGTTCAAGAGCTTTTCTTGCTCGCCAATCAGCCGGTCGCGGAGTTCGATCTCGGCGTGATAGTCCACGTTTTGGCTTGCGACGAACGCTGCTGGGTCGAGATCCCTCGGCGGTTCGCTGCACCCGCCCGGCACCAGTTCGAGGTCCACCTCCAGCGCGCACCGGTACACGTTCAAGAGTTGTTCTTGGCTTCCTATCAGCCGGTCGCGGAGCTCGATTTCGGCATGGTGGTCCGCGTCATGGGCTGCGGCGGGCGCTGCTAGGCCGAGCGCACCGACGATGAGGGCGATTGTGATGAGGAATACCAAGCGTTTCACGAACTCACCATAGCCACTAGCACTGCGTGCGCCGGGGTGGCTTGGTTGGTGCAAAGCTGATGGCGGCTTCTAGCTGCTAGCCGCCATCTTGCTGGCGGGCGGCCCAGCGGGTTTGGGAGATGGTCTCTACTTCGGGGTTGCCGTCTAGGAAGGTCTGCTCTAGGAGGCGGTGGGCGATGCGCCAGCCGTCGGGGGTGCGGACCATCTCGTCGATGTACTTGCCGCCCACGATGAAGGTGTCGCCGCCGGGGGCATCGGCGATGTACTTGGTGGCGATGAAATAGCAGCCGGCGATGGCCTTGTCGCCTTCGATCTGGGCCCAGTGGCAGCCGTTGAGGTGCTGGCTGGCGTCGGCCGGCTCCAGCGAGGAGGCGCACTTGGCCACGATGGCCTCGAGCCCCTCGAACCGCTCTCCCCGGTAGTCGGCCACCGCGTCGGGCAAGAAGACCTCCTTGAGCGCCTCCCAGTTGTGGTTGTCCAGGCTCCATGCGTAGCGAACCTGGATGTGGCGAATGGCATCGCGGTCCAAGAGGTCTTGGATCCGGTCCACGTCGAGGGCCTGGGTGTCTTCTGATCTGGTTTCCATAGGCCGCTCAGGTTACGGTGCCGGGCGCAGTCGATTCACAGGAGGCAACGATGAGCGGACGACTTGACGGAAGGGTGGCGGCCATCACCGGGTCTTCCAGCGGTATCGGACGGGCCGCGGCTGAGCGATTCGTCGAAGAGGGCGCCAAGGTGGCCTTGGGCGATATCCAGGACGACGCTGGCCAGGCGCTGGCCGATTCACTGGGCGATGGGGCGGTGTTCGTCCACTGCGACGTGACCTCCGAAGATGATGTAGCTGGCCTGGTGGACGCCGCGGTGGCCGAGTTCGGACAGCTTGATGTGATGTACAACAACGCCGGCATCGTCGGTGCCGTCGGTCCCGTCGACACCACTCCGGCCGACGAATGGCACGCCAGCATCGACGTCCTGCTCCACGGGGTGTTCTACGGCGTCAAGCACGCCGCCCGGGTGATGAAGCCCCGCCAGACCGGCTCGATCATCTCCATGTCGAGCACCGCTGGCGTGATGGGCGGACTCGGCCCCCACGCCTACGCCGCGGCCAAGCATGCGGTGGTCGGGTTGACCAAGAACGCCGCCGCCGAGCTGTGCCGCTTCGGCATCCGGGTGAACTGCATCGCCCCCGCGTCGATGCTCACCCCGATGGTGGCGTTCGCCCACACCGGCGACCACACCAACATGGACGGCGCCCGGGCCGAGCTCACCGCCAGCTCCCCGCTGATCGGCCGCCCCGGCCTGGCCACCGACGTGGCCAACGCCGCCCTGTGGCTGGCCTCCGACGAGTCGGGCTACACCAGCGGCCACACCCTGGCCACCGACGCCGGCTTCACCACCGGCGCAAGGGCCGACGCCCCCGGCTTCGCCGACTACGCCCCCATGATCCGCGAAGCTGGCCGCACCGGCCTGTAGGGAAATCAACCAAACACCAAGGAGTAACGTCGAGCCGTGCCTGAAGAAGCCCCACTGCTGGCCAACGAGGAGGACCACCCTCAAGAGGTGGTCTACACCGACGGCGACCGACGGATCGTCACCATGGACTCGGCCCGGTATGTGGACGCCCGGAACCGCGACAACGACGTGGTGGTGCCGTCGTCGTATCTCGGCGTGCTTCCCGCCCGGCTGATGGCCCCCCATCGGCCGAAAGGGGTCATCGGCCACGACGGCTGTATCGGCAAGGACGGCGCGGGCATCTCCGGGCTGTGGTTCTTGGAGGCGCTGGGCATCCCCGCCGCCACCGCCGACGGGATGAGCGCCGAGCTGGGCAACGGACTCGATCTTTATGAGACCGGAGTCATCTCCCGTCTCAACATCTACGCCGAGCGCTGCGGGGTCACCGAAGGCATGACGGTGGCCGAGGCGGCCAAGCTGCTGTTGAGGAACGATCCCGGCGAGGTGGACGAGGGCACCAAGATCCGCCGCGAGGTCAAGGCCACCACCGACAGCGGACGCCAGATCGTGGTAACCGACTCAATCGTGTTCGCCCTGCCCGAGGACTCCCGCAATGTGCTGGTCACCGCGGGCCACACCGGGCGCAGCGGGGCCGATTTCCTCCTGGAGGTGAGTCCCCACGGCTTCATCTGCTCCGACGGAGGCCGTAGCAAGAACGACGCCGGCATCGCCGGATTGGCCATCACCGAGGCCCATGGACTGGCCGGAGCGTGCTGCGATGCGTGGAGTGCCCCGGTGGGGGATGCGTTCAAGGCGTACGATGAGGGGATCATCAGCGCGTGCAACCAGCCGGCCCGCAACCGTGGCGTCGAGGTGGGCATGTCCGTCAAAGACGCCGCCGCGGCCCTGCTGGGGGACTGAAAGGGGCTGAGCCAGATGACCGAGCCGATGCCCATCCTGATCACCGGGGGAACGATGATCGACGGCACCGGTTCCCCGCCCCAGCCCAACACCGCGGTGCTGTTGGAGGGCGATCGCATCGTCGCCATCGGCCCCGATGCGGGCGCCGACCGGCCCGACGCCACCGTCATCGACGCCGCCGGATGCACGGTGATGCCCGGCCTGATCGACGCCCACGTCCATTGCACCTTCGACGATGTGCAGTCCAACGATGAGCTGTTCTTCCACCGCGACCACACCCTGGCCGCGCTCATCGCCGCCCAGAATCTCCAGAAGCTCTTGATGGCCGGGGTCACCGGATTCTGCGATCCCGACACGCTGTTCTCCATGGGGCCGTCGCTGCGCGATGCGGTGGACGCCGGCGTGGTGGAGGGCCCCCGCATGGCCACCGGGGTGCAGGCGCTGGTCACCTCAGTGGGCGGCACCGCTGGGCGACTCATACCCGACACCGGGGTGGTGGGCTACGCCCAGGTGGTGACCACCATCGATGAGATGATCCAGATGACCCGCCGCCACATCAAGTACGGCGCCGACTGGATCAAGATCCACGCCACCGGGTCCATCCCCCGGCACAGGGGCGAGCTGTTGGCCTGGAAGCCCGAGGAGTTGAAGGCGGTGTGCGACACCGCCCACGAGCTGGAGACCCCGGTCATGGCCCACGCCCGCTCGGCCCACAGCACCCAAGCCTGCGCCGAGGCCGGGGTGGATCTCATACTCCACGCCTCGTTCATGGACGAAGCCGGTCTGGAAGCGGTGATCGACGCCGGGGCCGCCCTAATGCCCACCTTCACCTTCTTGGCCAACCTGGCCGACTACGGCCACCTGGTGGGCGCCGGGGCCGGTATGCAAGACGTGTTCCGGGGCGAGATCGAGGCCACGGCCAAGATGATGGCCAAGGCCCACGATGCCGGAGTGCCGCTGCTGTGCGGCTCGGAATCGGGGTTTGCCCTCACCCCCTACGGCCACTGGCACGCCCGGGAGATGGAGGTGCTGGTGGAGTCGGTCGGGCTGAGCCCGCTTCAGGCCATCGCCTGCGCCACCGCCAACGGCGCCATCGCCATGCGCATGGAAGGCGAGGTGGGCACCCTGGCCCCCGGCATGGCTGCCGACTTGCTGGTGGTAAACGGCGATCCCGCCACCGACGTCACCGTGCTGGCCGACCGCTCAAATCTCCGCACCGTGATCAGCCGCGGCCAGCCAGTGGACCTCGATCGCCCCTGGCCCACCCGGGGCCCCATCCCCGGTGAGAAAGTGGCCAACTGGGCCGCCCAGATCCTCACCAGCGACCTGGTCAACTAAGCCGAGAACACCACCGGGTAGCGGCCGAAGTAGGGGCGGGTGGTTGAGGCGTCCATCTGTCCCGACTGATCACGGTGCGTGGGTTGCTGTTTCGGTTGCACTTCCGGGATTAGGCAAAGGTGGTCACGGTGATGTCTGCCGTCTCCAGTATTTTGCCATCGCAAGATGTCTGTTAGGGTTTCGAAATAGTGTGCTTCCAATCAGTGCACGTCCAATTACATGGAGGGGGATCCGTGTCCAAGCTCTTGAAAATTCTGGCCCTACTGTTCGCAGTGGCCCTGGTCGCTGCTGCATGCGGCAACGACGATGACGACGACGGAGGTGCCGCGCCTGCTCCCGCGGCTACCGAGGCTCCAGCTCCGGCTGAAGAGGACATGCCCGAAGAGGACATGCCCGAAGAGGACATGGCTACGGGATGTGCCTACGCCACCGAGGGCGATATGCGAGGCGTGGACAAGGAGAATGGTGTCATCAAAATTGGCAGCTCCCAGCCGTTCACCGGCCGGGCCGCGGTAGCTGGTGAGGGTCTGATCGCTGGCGTCATCATGGCAATGACGGAAGTCAATGAAAGAGGCGGCATCGACGGCTGCACATTCGAGCTGGTCTGGGAAGACGACCGCCTAGAGGTCGAGCAGATGGTTACCAACGTTCGCAAGATGATCGAACAGGACAACGTTTGGGGTTTCGTGGGCACCGCAGGCTCAGCTGCCATTCCATCCACCTACCCCGATATTGAAGCCGCAGGCACCCCGCTTTGGGGCCCGGTTTCGCCTGCTGACAATGACGTCCAAGAGGTGTACCTAACCAACCCAACCCGTACTGAGCAGGGTCGAATCTGCATCGACCACTTTGCCGACCTCGGCGCGGTGAAGGTGGCAGCGATCGGACAGGACAACGAATTGGGCGAAGAGGCCTTCGCGGCCATCGACACGCAGGCCCCGGTTCACGGTATGGAGGTCGTGGCCAAAGAAGAGGTCGAGACAGGCTCCGACGCAGTATCACCTGCGGTGTTGGCCGTCATTGACTCTGGGGCCGACGCAGTGCTGACCGCGCTGGACGGTACCCAGAACGGGTTGGTGCTCGACCAATTCCATGAGGCTGGCTTCGATCCATGGGTGTGCTCCGACCAGGGTTCTGCCGGAACCGGTGGCCAGACCACAGTTGGCTTGGCCAACCCCGAGGCAGCCGACGGCTACTTTGGTGCCCTCCAGACGGCACTGCCTGACGCCGACAACGAGTTCGTGCAGCACTGGGCCGCAATGTGGGAGGCCTATGACGGTCCCGGCGCGGGGAGCCTTGCCCCTAACTTCAGCCTCCAGACCTACTCTCTCTCCGTTGCCTTCTACGAACTGTTTGATCGGCTGGACGGCGACTACTCCTACGAGAACTTCCATGCGACAGCCGAGATGCTGATAAATGATCCCATCATCGTGCCGTCTATCGCTCCGGTGGCCTGCGGGCCATTGCCGGGTGGCCATAGCTGCGTCTTTGGTGCTGGGATTGCTGAGTACGACGCTGACACCCAAACTTGGACCCAGGTTCGGGGCTTCCTATCGCCAGCGACCTGATTGCTTTCTTGTCCGGGGCCGGTGTTCACCGGCCCCGGACAGCTAACCCATAGGAGCACAGAAAGTGGATCAACTCCTCCAGCAAATTGTGGCCGGATTGGAGTCCGGGTCGAGCTATAGCCTCATCGGCGTGGCCGTCGTGGTCATTATGAAGTCGACCGACGTGCCCAACTTCGCCATGGCCCAGATGGGTTTGGTGGCCGCCTATATGGCTTGGTTCTTGTCCGGCGATCCTGCGCTGGGGGGAGTCGGGTGGCCGTTCTGGCTGGCCGTTCTTATCGGGTTGATTTTTGCCGCCGCTCTTGGTGCAGTCACGCAGTACTTGTTGGTTCGCCCCCTTACTGGGTTGTCCAATCAGCCGTTGTCTGTGTTCGGAGCGTTGGGGTTGGGCTGGATCAGCATCGACTTTTTGAACAACGAGGGTCTGCCATCGTTCCTGGACTGGTTCCCAGTTACCGACGAGGGCTTTCCCCTGGCCGTAGCCGTCATTCTGGCCATTATCACTGCGGTGCTCACCTACAAGATGCTTACTTCCTGGGTTAAGCCGTTGATCGAACTGGACCACTTTCCACTTCTACTGCTAACCATCGGCTTGACTTTCGTTCTGGGCGCATTGCTCGAAATCTGGTGGGGGTCTGAACCGAAGCGCTTTGATTCTCCTTGGTCAGGGAAAACCTTCGACTTGGGCAGCACTCGAATCGGCTGGGATCAGGTCATCACCATTTCGGTGGGTATCTTGATAGTCATCGGATTGGCTCTCTTCTTCTGGTCCAAGTGGGGGGTGCGAATGCGGGCCATTGCCGAAGACGGTCCCACCGCCCGGATGTTGGGCATAAATGCCGGTATGGTCTCGCTCATCGCTTGGGCCATCGGCACCTTTGTGGCTGGCGCAGCCATGATCTTGAACACCACTTCCACAGTGGTGGAAGTGGGCAGTGCTGATTCACTTATTCTGAAGGGCTTCATCGCTGCGGTGCTGGGAGGATTCACCTCATTGGGTGGCACCTTTGCTGGTGGTCTGCTTATCGGGGTAGGCGAGGCCGTGGCTGGCGGCCAGATCAGCACCAGTCTCCAGCCCACCATTGCACTGCTAGTCGTGGTGGTGGTGTTGTTGGTGGCACCCGGCGGGTTCAGCCGCATAGCACGGACACGTGAGGTATAGATCATGGCTGAAGTTGCTGCCTCCTCCTACCCTCTCTATCCACCGCAGGGAACTGGACTAACCCGGTACCGAAGCCAACTGACCACTCTGGGAGTTTTTGTATTCTTGGGGCTTTTGCCATGGCTGCCCATAATGGGATGGACCGATATCTTTGACAGTGGCAATAATTTCGGTCGAGGCAACTTGGCCTTTGTATTTGCCTGGGCCACCGCAGGAGTCGGTTTCAATCTTCTTGTGGGTTACTCCGGAACTTTGGGACTAGCGGTCGCCGGCTTATTTGCTATTGGTGCGTATGGGACGGCAATTCTGTCTGCACCAACTGGTTTGAGAGAAGCCCTAGTAGGTTATGACTGGCCGTTTTTTGTTGCTTTGCCAGTAGTTTGTGTGGCAGCAGCGATAATTGGAATCGTGATTGGATTTCCTGCGGCTAGGCTGAAGGGCTTTTTCCTCGCAATCGCTACGCTTGCTTTGGGTGAACTCATCGTAAAGATAATTAGTCTCGATGACAAAGTATGGAGCGGACTCAAGACGAACGGTGGTACAGGGAAACAGGTACCTCAGTTTGCCCTCCCTGGCTTAGATCGTGTTCTGAGCTATTATGTACTGTCGCTCGGTGCACTTTTTGTTATGATGGTTGCGTATACTGTGCTCACTAACCGACGCATGGGCCGCACACTCAAAGCGGTACGAGACATTGATATTGCTACCGGTCCTATAGGAATATCTTCCACGTACTACAAACTGGTGGCCTTTGGACTTTCGGCGTTCTCGGCAGCACTGGGTGGGGCAATGTGGGCACAAAATACTTCATTTGCTCAACCTGCAACATTCAAAACCGGAATGTTGGTGTTCTTGCTGGTGGTTTTGATTGCCGGTGGCGTGAGTCATAAGTGGGGCCCACTTATTGGAGCATTGTTCTTCGTGTTTATGCGTCAGAATCTGCAAGATACAAGGAAGCTGTTGTTCTTGATATTGGGCATCACTTTGATCCTGTGTATTCTTATTCTCCCTAGTGGTATTGCTGCGCTCCCCGAACGTCTCCGCGAAAGCCGATGGGTCAAAGACCTTCAGCGCCGCCTACGGTTGCTGACTGAGTTCTAGTCATGAGTATCAGCGCTCCATCTCAAACGGCCACCGTGGATACGGCTGTCGTGCTTCAGATAAATGGGCTTCATGTGGCTTTCGGCGGCAATCAAGTGTTGCAGGGTATAGACCTGAATTTTGTGCCCGGATTTAACGGGTTGATCGGTCCAAACGGCGCAGGCAAGACCACTGTTTTCAACGTGGTGTCCGGCTATGTCCGCCGCAACGAAGGTGCCATTCTATTGCAGGGAGAAGATCTCACTCGTCTTTCCCGCACCCAGCGAGTAAAGGCGGGAATCGGCCGAACG
>JAJDTA010000201.1 GCA_022827405.1 Acidimicrobiia bacterium | reverse complement strand
GCCCAGCACCATGGCGTGAACCGGGCTGATGTGGGCGCCGAACGCTCCGGCCAACCTCACATCGGCCACCTCGGCGATCTCGGCGTGCTCGAAGAGCAGGTCGATTCCGGCCCGTAGCGCGGCCTTGGCCAACTGAACTGCTCGCACGTCGTTTTGGGTCACCAAAAGCGGTACTGGCTGAATTTGAAGCACATAAGAAAACGTACGACCGTCGGCGATGATGCGGGGGCTGCGCTCGGCCAACTCACCGCCGATGACACCTCGGTGGTCGATGATCCCGACGAGGAACATCTCCGCAATCACCTCGATGATTCCCGAACCGCACAGCCCGGACACCTCCAGAGAACCCAACGCGTCTTCAAAGCCGAGGTCGTCGGACCACAGGTCGCAGCCGATCACCTTGAAGCGGGGCTCCAGCGTGGCCGGGTCGATCCGCACCCCTTCGATTGCCCCGGCGGTGGCCCGCTGCCCGCAGCTGATCTGGGCGCCTTCGAATGCGGGCCCGGTAGGACTCGACGCCGCCCACACTTTCTGCCCGTCGCCCAGCACGATCTCGGCATTGGTTCCCACATCCACCAATAGCTGAGGGCGGGTGGACCGGTGCGGCCCTTCGGCCAGCAGGGCCGCCGCCGCGTCGGCGCCCACATGGCCGGCGATACACGGCCCCACATAGAGGGATGCGCCGGGCAGGTCCACTTCGATGTCGCTGGCGTTGGCCCACACCCCGTCGCGCACGGCCAATGTGAACGGGGCTGCGCCCAGCGGGGTGGGGTCGATGCCCAGCACCAGATGGTGCATGATCGGATTTCCCACCACCACGAGATCGCAGACGTCAGCCCGGTCGATGGCCGCGGCCTCACAGAGCTCGCCGATCACGTTGTCGATGGCCGACCGCACCGCCGTGGTCAGCTCGGCGGTGCCGCCGGGGTTCAACATGGCGTAGGACACCCGGCTCATCAGGTCTTCGCCGAAACGGATCTGCGGGTTCATGCGCCCTGCGGTGGCAGCAACCTCGCCAGTGGCCAAATCCAGCAGGTAGCCGGCCACGGTGGTCGAGCCCACGTCCACCGCCACGCCAAATTCCGCATCGGAATACCCCGGTCGCACCGTGAGCACCCGTCGCTCGACCACCTCGCCGTCTTCGGCTTGTGTTGAGTACTGCCGTCGGGTGTGGACCACGGCGGTGACCGCCCCTTTTCCCGCTGCGATCGCCGAAGACAAGGCGGGCAGTGCTGAAGCGGGAACTTCAACGTCGGACAGGTCCCAGTCGTGGTCCAAAGCGCCGACCAGCCGCTCCGCATCGGAGATCTCGTCGCCCAGCACGGCGATGGGCAGTTCCAGATAGTGGAGGGTCACCACCGGGTCGAGGGTGATCTCGCCCAGATCGACCGCCTTTCGCACCACCGGGCTGTGTACTTGGCTCTGGGGCGGGACGTCGATCACCACGTCGCCCAGCACGGCGGCCTGACAGCTCAGCCGATGGTCTGCTTCCAACGGGCGACGCCCTCGGTAGTCGAGCTCGGTGGGCCCGGGCGCGGAGAGGGCGTCGTCAGTGCTCGTCAGCCCCCACTTGGCAAACTGGCCATTGCTGGGGGACACCTGGCAGCGTCCGCAGAGCCCTCGGCCCCCACACACTGAGTCGATGTCCACCCCGGCAGTGCGAGCCGCGTCCAGCACCGTCGACCCCTCGGCGGCGGATGCCTCGATGCCACTGGGGGTGAACACCACGCGGTGCTCAGAGCTCATACTGCGGCCCGGCGACGTCCTCCTCGACGGCGGGCCGCCCCCTCCCCGGCCGCGGTCGGGTCCCGGTTCTCGGCGATCCACGCCATGCAGTCCCTGTCGTGACCGGCCAGAACGTCGGCGGCCATAACCGCTTGCTTCACCTCGCCGTGCAGGGGGTTCATGATGGCCGAGGTCATTCCCGCCCCGATGGCCATGGCCAGAAACGTGCCGGTGATGGCGTGGCGGTTGGGCAAGCCGAAGCTCACGTTGCTGGCTCCGCAGGTGGTGTTCACCCCGAGCTCTTCCCGGATGCGCCGCACCAGGCGGAACACCTGCTGGCCCGCGGTGCCCATGGCCCCGATGGGCATGACCAGTGGGTCCACCACCACATCTGAGCGGGGGATGCCGTGGTCGGAGGCCCGCTCCACGATCTTGCGGGCCACTTTGAAGCGGACGTCGGGATCCTCGCTGATGCCGGTCTCGTCGTTGGAGATGGCCACCACCGCGGCGCTGTGGCGGGCCACCAGGGGAAGCACCCGCTCCAGCACTTCTTCCTCGCCGGTGACCGAGTTGATCAGCGGCTTGCCGTCGTACACCGCGATGCCCGCCTCCAGCGCCTCGATGATCGACGAGTCGATGGACAGGGGCACATCGGTCACCGACTGCACCAGCTTGATGGCTCGGGCCAGCAGCGCGGGCTCGTCGGCCAGCGGGATGCCCGCGTTCACGTCCAGCATGTGGGCGCCGGCGGCCACTTGGGCCAAGGCGTCGGCCTCCACCCGGCTGAAGTCTCCGACCTTCATCTCCTCGGTCAGCAGCTTGCGCCCGGTGGGGTTGATCCGCTCGCCGATCATCACGAACGGACGGCCGAAGCCGATCACCACCTCCTTTGTTGCCGAGCTGAGCACGGTGTCGGTCACGTTGTCGCCTCCTGGGGACTCACGGTTGGGGAGTGCTCGTTGGCGCTGGCCGCTTCTGATGGGTCGATGCCCTCAGGTGTTGGCTCGCCTGTGTCCGGGTCCCAGCCCCCGGTGGCTACGAATTCCTTGAGCCGCTCCCGCGGGAATGCGGCCTCGAGTTCCTCGGCGGCCCGCAGGGCGGCGCCCTCGGGATCGTCGGGGTCGCCGGGGATCACCTTGCGGTGCCACTCACCGACATATTGTGATGCCTGGGTCTTGCCGGCCACCATGGCGGCTTCGTCAATGGCCCTTTGGAAGCGGCGGGGGAGGATGCGCTGGATTCTCGAGGATCCCGAGCCTGCGTTAACCTGAGCGGGGATATCCCGCCAACAGATCACCACTAGGTTGCCGTTACTCCCCCGCCGCCGACTCACGCGGCTCGCTCCCGGATCTCTACCAGCGCA
>JAJDTA010000233.1 GCA_022827405.1 Acidimicrobiia bacterium | reverse complement strand
TCGTCCATGAGCGGCAGCAGCTCCTCGGGGGTGAAACTGCGGAAGAAATCGGCCCCGCCGTGGAGATAGTCCTCTTTGACCCGGATCAGGTACTCGGGGGGCTCGTAGTCGCCCATGTTCACGTTCACCCAGCAATCAATTGCTCTCGGCGGCATGGCCCGACGCTATCTCGGCTGGGTCTCCCGTCTGGACTCGATGGAATCTCTGATAGGTACCTCGCATCGCCAGGAACCAGAATAAGGACGAGAGAGGAACCCATGAAGATTGATCCCACCCGCAGTTGGACCGCCGTCGAAGAGCGTCTGGCCGCCACCGACGATCCTCGGCACCGCCAACTCCTTCAGGTGCTGCTGGATCACCTCCAAGCCGAGGCGACTGAGGACTTCGATCGGCTGGTGTCCACTTTGTCGGACGATCCCCAGTACCACTTCTGGATCCCCGACGCCGGTTTCGACGCTGGTCCCAAGGGCTACGAGGCGGTGACCGCCCACTACACCCAGCTCTACGAAGAGGGCCGCAACGTTGTGCAATACGACATCGAGCGGATCGTGGTGGACAACTACTGCATCGTGACCGAGGGCGTGTTCCACCAGGTGTACCCCGGGCGGGTGCTGGCGGACCGAGGCATGGATGTGGATGATCCCGATGGCCCTTATGCCCTCACCATGCGCCTCGTGCTGTTCTGGCCCTACGACGAAGACGGCAAGCTAACCGGAGAAGACAGCTACTCCGACGGCTTGATGTTCACCCCCGAGCGCATCACCAAACTCACCCCCCAAGACCTCCCCGAAACCTATGTGGGCTAGGAGCTTCCAAGGCACCAGAAGGAAGCCATGACTACCGCCCTAGAGGGGATGAGAATTCTCGAACTCGGCTCGGGAGCGGCTGCGGGAATTGCCGGGATGGTCTTGGCCGAGAACGGGGCGGAGGTGGTCAAGATCGAATCGCCCGACGGTGACCGAGACCGGGGGAGGCCGGGTTTCGCCGTGTGGCACCGGGGCAAGAAAAGCGCAGTCCTCGATTTGGCCGATTCCGGCGACCGGGACCGCTTCCTTGAACTGGCCCGGGTGGCCGACGGGGTGATCGAGGCGTTCCGCCCATCGACCGCCGCAAGGCTCGGCGTTGACTACGAAACCCTGCACAAGGTGAACGACCAACTGGTGTACGCCGTTATCACCGGTTTCGGTGAAACCGGGCCGTGGCGAGACCTTCCCGGCTACGAGCAGATCGTGGCGGCCAAGAGCGGACGCATGACCACCTACGACGGTGTGCGCCCCGGCCCGGTGTTCACCCCGGTGCCCATCGCCTCCTTTGGTGCGGGGATGCTGGCCGCGATGGGGTTGATGGCCGGGATCTGGGGCCGACCCCGCTTGGGTCGGGGACAGCGGGTCCACACCAGTCTGCTGCACGCTCTGAGCGTGTACGACATGACCAGTGGATACGGGAATCGCACCAACATCCCGCCGGAGCCGGGAAAGGTCTACGGCATAATGCGAGTGCCGTTCATGACCGCGCCCACCAAAGACGGCCGCTTCATCCAGATGTGCAGCCGCCAAGCCCACCACTACCGCCGATGGCTGGCCGAGCTAGGGCTAGAAGGACTGTTAGACGACCCCGATCTGGCCAATGCCCCCGACCTGTGGCCCAGCGAGGAGCGGCTGGCCGACGTCATCGAGGCCATCCGACATGGAATGGAGCAGCGGACTGCCGAAGAGTGGATGGACTTGTTCTCGGCCAAAGACATCGGGGGCGATCCGTTCCTTGCTCCCCAAGAATTCCTCGACCATCCCCAGTGCATTGAAAACGAGCGTCGCCAAGAGGTATTCGATCCTGAGATGGGACCGACCGTGCAGATCGGCCCGCTGGGGCTGTACTCCGAAACGCCAGCGATAGTTGGGCCACCTGCTCCCGGCCTTGGCGAACACACCGACGAAGTGATCGCCGTCTGGCCCTCTTCCGCTTCCCCCGCCTCCGGCGTGGGCCGGGCCGACCTCTCTCCCGACCTGCCTCTGGCCGACGTGACCATCTTGGACGTCGGCTACTTCTACGCCTGCCCGTTCGCAGCCACGCTGCTGGCTGAGGCAGGTGCCCGGGTGATCAAAGTGGAGCCGCCCACCGGCGATCCCGGACGGCGCAACTGGACCACCGACTACGTGAAGTCGCTGGTGGGCAAAGAGTCAATCGTCTTAGACCTCAAGACGCCTGAGGGGCTCAACATCCTCTACCAGCTGGTCGACAGAGCCGACGTCTTCCTGCACAATTTCCGGCCAGGGACTCCCGAGCGGTTGGGCATCGACGCTGAGTCCGTGATGGGCCGCAATCCCCGCCTGCTTTACGTGTACGCATCGTGTTTTGGCAGTCGGGGGCCGTGGGCCCACAAGGCGGGATTCCACTCGTCACCCAATGCCATTGCCGGCGCCGGGGTGGTGGAGTCGGGTGACCAGAACTCGCCCCGCAATCGCACTTACGGCGACCCCACCGCCGCCTTGGCCACCGCGGCGGCCATCATGGCCGGCGTGTTGGCTTGCCGCCGCATAGGTCGAGGCCAGAAGCTGGAGACCACCATGCTCACCGCCACTGCTTACGCCGTGGCTGAGTGGGGGATCCAACACTCGGGTCTTCCATCGCCCGTGGTGGACTCCGGACAATACGGCTTCCACGCCTACCAGCGGCTGTACGAGACCGGCGATGGGTGGCTGGTGCTGGATATGCATCGAGACCGCGACCGACAGGCATTGGGCGCGGTGCTTGGCATCGAGCTTCCCGAACTGCCCTCCTCGGAACTCTCAACCCAGCTAACCGGAGTGTTCAGTACAGACTCGGCTGAGGCTTGGGAAAACCGGCTGCTGGCCGCCGGAGTACCCGCGGCCCAAGCTGATCGGGGTGACTTCTTGCACAACATGCTGAACGAGGACCATATGCGGGCCAGCGGCGTGGCCGTCGAAGCCGAACAGCACGATCTGGGCTCGTACTGGAGGGCCGCGCCGACCATGCAATTC
>JAJDTA010000175.1 GCA_022827405.1 Acidimicrobiia bacterium | reverse complement strand
GCCCAGCGCCGAGCGCTTGGCCTGCTCGCAGCGGCCTCGCGGTTTGCGCCGCGGCCGGGCCCGGGGCAGCTTCTTCCAGGTGCCGGCCCTCAGCCCTGCGCGCCCGGCGCTGTCGTAGCACCCCCGGTAGATGGTCTCCGCGCACACCTTGAGCCCGCACAGGGCCAGCTCCGCTGAGATGGCGTGGGGCGACAGCCGCTCATCGAGGCGCTCTTGCACCTTCAAGCGCAGCTTCGCGTCAGCGGCCAGCCTCCACGGCCGGGGCCTTCTCGCCCGCCTGTCGGCGTCGGCCTGCGCCCGCCGGGCGCAATAGCCGCCGGGCGCGCAGCGCTTCTTCTCCCGCCACACCGTCGCCCGGTCCCTGCCCAACCGCGCCGCGATCTCCGCGTCGCCGAGCCCCACCGCTGACAACACCTCAATCCAGACGCGCTCCTCCGAGCAAACACGCCGTGCCATACTGGACACCTCCACCGGTCGGTCGCTGACTCTTACAACCGGCCATCATGGCCGATCCGTCGCGACCACCGGTGGAGCTCACCCACCTATGAAAGACTGAAACACAAAACCACCCAGCCCTGATGTCAGCCGCCTACGTCAGTCGCACAACTAGAACAACTTTCTCCATATGACAAAGTTGCGCTTCATGAACTCGTCAAACAGCGGCACGGTGAAGGCGGTTTCGCCGTGGGCTGGGCTGTAGATCATCCCCTTGGCAATCAAAGCAGACCGGCGAGGTGCCACCGAACTCACCTTTACTCCAAGCACGTCGGCGATATCACCAGAACGGTGGGGTCCTGGACCTAACTCGGCCATGGCCCGGAGATATTCGCCCTCCTTCGGCGTGAGCCGGTCATAGCGAACCCGAAAGAAGTCTCGGTCGAGTTTGTCCACCACACTGGATCTCGCTGACCTCACATCGTCGTCGGTAATCGGCGAGGTCGGTGCCGCGTTCCAGGCGTGATATGCCCATTCTTGCAAGAAGTAGGGATAGCTTCCCGACTCGTCGATCACCCTTGTCACCGCTGCTTCTTCGATTTCCACACCGAGATCAGCGGCCGGGAGCAATACCGCAGCAGCTGCGTCGTCCTCGCTCAGACTCCCGACTTCAGGAAATTCGAACAACCGTTCTGCATATGTCCTGGCATCTCCCAACTTGGCAGGAACCTGAGGTAGTCCGGCAGCCGAGATCACGACAGGAAGGTCAAGTTGTACCGTTCGATGCGTTGCTCCGACAACCGCCGCTAACTCGTTGTCGGCAAGATACTGGAGTTCGTCGATAGCCAAAAACAATCCAGTGCCGCATAATTCCGCGGCCTCCCCGACCGCCACGAGTAGATCGGTGAGGTCTTCAGAGAACACGCCCGAATCCGCTTGGCCGGTCAGCGGCTCGAAACTCACGGAGACTGATGTGCCGTCTGCGAAAGTATGAGTGAACGACACAAGCACCGAGAGAGCTCGCCTCACTGCAGAGAGAGCCCGACGCGCTGCGCCTTGTTCAAGCTCCAGGAGAATTCTCCTTAGACGGACAGCCAGAAGCTCAGGAAATCCACCCCCCTCTGATGCCTCAATAAATCCGACCTTCACTTCTCGTTGCTCAGCAATCTGCGAAAAGCGGTTCAGGAGTACTGTCTTGCCGACTCCCCTCAATCCCAGCAACACGCAACTCTTCCCAGGTCTCCGGTCCAGGGTCCTGCGCATGGTTATCTCAAAGTCACTTATGAGGTCGTCGCGCCCAACAAGCGCAGGTGGTGCCGACCCTGCTCCCGGTCGATAGGGATTCTCAAAGCGGTCCATCTCAATAGACCTTATCTGATATTATGGTTATTATCAAATTGGGCAATAAACCTGGAATATACTATCCGAGCACTGCCCTATCCGCTGAGCAACTGAGTTGGGGAGATCAACGGCACCGCTTACCTGTGGTGACAAGAGGGAAGAGCCAAGCCTGTGTAGCCTTCTCTTGGCCAATCTTGTTCAGGGGAGGACCTAGTGAGCACGGAGTCGCACATCACTTCGAGCATGGTCGGGCCGATGCTGCGCACGTTGAGCCCCCGCTGGTCAGGGAACAGTTTCCGCATCGAGTCGACACAAGTGCTGGACGGCAAGCCGTCTGATAGGCCTGACATCCTGGTTTGCCCAAAAGGCCATGCCCCCGTGATCGTCGAAGCGAAGTTCGACCAGAACACGGCCGCCTTGGAAGACCAGTGCAGAGAGAGGCTTGAAGCAACGGTCGGCGGGCAGTCTGTCGAAACGGTCATAATGCTCACTTATCCCTCAGGCTGGGCATCAGAGACCGACGATGCCATTTGGGCCGCGCTGCAAGAAGAAGGCGGCGGAAGTTTGGCATGGGCCATGCTCACCCATACTGGCCGCTTCCCCGACGACGGGTGGATTCCGACCTCTCTACACGGACTTGCCGACATCATCGAGTTAAGCGGAGTGTCTGCCTCCCAAGTCCAAGCCGCGGCCGATGTGCTCGCTGAAACCATCAGAAAGGCCGGCAGCCGCATTGAAGACACAGGCCAGGCCACCGCTATTGCCGAACTGCTGAGACAGCACCACGATCCCGAAGCGACCACCGCACAGGCATCCCGCATGGCCGCGATGCTCGTCGTCAACGCGTTTGTATTCCAAGACATTCTTGCCACGCAGAAAGGGAGCTCTCGCCTAAACATTCGGCCAGTTCAGGCGTTGCGAAGCGACCTGACGATCGGGCCCGACGGCGAGGAGAAGCTCTTGCCGACCGTCGAAGCGGTGTGCTTGCAGTGGGCGCAGATACTGAAAACCGACTGGAGGCCAATCTACGGCATTGCCAAACGCATAGTCGAGACGCTGCCGCCGCTGGAGGCGCCGCTCATCTTGGACGAAACGATTGGGGGTGCTCGAAGAATGCTGTCCGCCAATTTGGGAAGCGTGCAAGACATGGCGGGCCAGATGTTCGGCAAAATGGTTACCGACAGGGACTTGCTAAAGGCCCACTACACGCGGCCGGAAGCTGCTGCCTTGCTGTCCGAGATGGCGGTGAGGCAACTCGATCGCCAGCGGATTTGGGGTGATCCCGACACAGTCACCGCGATCCGGGTTGCCGATTTCGCCTGCGGAACAGGGATGCTGCTGTCGGCCGCGTATCGGCGCATCGCATCTAGAATGAGGAGAAACGGTCTCGACGACGCTGACATTCACAGACAGATGATCGAGGAATGCATCATCGGCTTGGACGTTCTGCCGTCGGCAGCTCACCTCACCGCCATGGCAGTTTCAGCCGCCCACCCTGACCAGATTTATACCAAGTCAAACATTCACCTCGTGCCGTTTCGCGTCGAAACGAACACCAAGGGAAAGCAAGTAGCGAAAATCGGGTCATTGGAACTGCTGGACACCGATGTGAAGGGCACCGCGTCTCTGTTCGGCAGACAATCAGACCAACAGGTAGCTGGAACACCAGACAGCGCTGAGGGCGGCGACTTCCTGGCTGTCGTCGAAAGCGGATCCTGCGACCTGGTGATAATGAACCCTCCATATGGTCGGGCGACCAAACACAGCCGAGCGTCTGCCACGCACGCAGGCCGGACTGTAGAACTGATACCGCCGTTCGCAGCGTTCGGGGCGTCTCCTGAAGACCAAAGAGCCATGGCCGACCGGCTGAACAAAATCGTTCAGCGCTCACGAGGCGCCGCCCACGGGAATGCGGGAATGGGTTCCTACTTTTTTGACCTCGCACACGCAAAGGTGAAGCCTGGCGGAGTGGTGGCACTGGTGCTGCCCCTCACCTCTGCCACAGGCAAAGACTGGAGTGGTCTCCGAAGCCTCCTCGCGTCCCACTATGACGACATCGTGTTCGTCGGATTGGCAGGAGCCACCGATGACGAACGCCAATTCTCATCCGACACTGGCATAGCCGAAACCTTGCTAATAGCAACAAGACGGCATCAGGCGCGCGGAGCAGACGACGAGCCTGCACGAGTGAGGTGGGCCAGCCTAGATTCGAGGCCTCCTTCAGAACCGGAAGCCGTGATCGCAGCCAGGATCATTTCTGGCGATCAATCCGATAGAGCCTTCGCTTCATTGCGCCTTGGCTCAACCGAGATCGGGCGAGTCGTCGAGGCTCGTATCGAAGACGGCGGACTGCTCGCCGTCAAGTCTCAGACAGTGGCGGAAGCGTGTGCGGGCATCGCTGTTGGAGAATTGCGGCTTCAGCGCTTCGCGCCGGCGAGCTTGCCGATTGTCCCTTTGGGCGAGCTAGGCGAAAGGGGGCCATACCACCTCGACGTTGCCACTAGCCGAGGCTCGCAGGGATCGAAAGGCGACCGCGCCCCGCTGTTAATTGACGAGCCTGGACCACCGGACAGCGATCCGTTCCCGATGCTCTGGGCGCACGATGCGGTCAGCGGGCGAGAATCGTCCATAGAAACACACCCAGACAAGGCGGGGAGCATTAGACAAGGGAAGAACGAGGCGGCTCGCCAACTATTCAAGAATTGGGCTGTACGCCTCCACCTTAACCAAGACTTCGACTTCGGGTCGCAGATGCTCGCTGCCGCTGTCACCCCAAAAAGGTCTCTCGGCGGCAGGGCGTGGCCCGGCTTCAAACCAGCGAACGAGGCGCACACCGAGTTTCTTGCCCTGTGGATGAACACCACCCTCGGTCTCTATGCCTTTTGGAGCACTGGTAGCCGCCAGCAGAAAAGGCGGTCGATACACACAGTAACTAGTCTCCCATTGCTGCCTGTGTACGACCCGCGGTCACTGAGCGTTGCGCAGGCCCAAAAAGCAGGCGCTTTGTTCGACGAGGCCAAGTTGTGGAAGTTGCTCCCTGCGAATCAAGCCGACGTCGACGAAAACCGGGTTCGCCTGGACCGTGAGGTCTTCTGCGGGCTGCTCGGACTGCCGCTCCTATGCAATGCGACCGACGACGAGTTCATGGAAGCGCTGGCCGTATTGAGAACCGCATGGTGCGCTGAGCCTCACATCGCTAGACGGGCCTAGCGGCAGCCCCCGCTGTCCACAAACCATTCGATTCCCCTCGTCAATTCACCCATTCCATCTCTCAGATAGCATCCACCGCTTTCCCCGTCGGCACTGCTAATGTTCCCTCTCCCATGGCTGCTCCCCGCGACACGGTATGGACGCTTGAACCGCATACCGCGGCAAAACATGACCTTCTCAGGCACTATCTGAAGGCTTGGTATCCGATTCTCGCACGACATTCGGGACGTGTCATTTTCCTAGACGGTTTCGCTGGACCAGGCATTTACGAAGGCGGACAATCTGGCTCACCAATAATCGCCATCAATACCCTTCTCGAACACAGCTATTTTCCAAATCTAAATGAATGCGAGTTTGTTTTCTTGTTTATCGAAAACAATAGCGAGAGACTAGACCGTCTGGAGACCGAGTTACAATGTTGAGACCATCGAGGGAGAGTTCCAAGATGTAATTGAGGAAATACTAGGAAATCTTGCAGAAGAAGAAGCGAGATTAGCTCCGACACTTGCATTCATTGATCCATTTGGCTTTTCCGGGGTCCCGATGGATACTATTCGGCGATTCCTAAGCGCGCCAAAGTGTGAATTGATAATGATTCTAATGGTAGATCATCTCAACCGATTCAAGTCGCATAGTCCAGTGAGGAGGCGGTTTGAAACTCTTTATGGAACTGTCAATTTTGACGATGTGGAAGCTGCTGATGATGCTGTGCCTGTGCTAGTTGAGAAATATAAGAGTCAACTGAAGAGAGTCGCTAGATTTTCGTTCGCATTAGACTTTCAAATGGTACGATCTGACGGTCACAATGCCTATTACATAATTTACGCCACAAGGAACATCACTGGGGTCAGAAAATTCAAAGACGCAATGTGGTCAGTTGATCCTGCAGATGGTCAGCAATTCTCAGATATGCACTGAGCATCCCCCCTTTGGCCGGTCACCTCGATTAGGAGGTAACCATGTCATTGATGGAAAAGGAGAGGCCGCCGGGCAGGACCAGGCGGCGTTTCACCAAGGAGTTCAAGGCTGACGCGGTGGCGTTGGTGTTGGACGGGGGCAGGCCGGTGGCCCATGTCGCCCGGGATCTGGGTATCGGGGCGACGAGTTTGGGGAACTGGGTCCGCCAGGCCCGCATTGATCGGGGCGACCGACCGGGTTTGACGACTGGGGAGCGCGCCGAGTTGGTGCGGTTGCGCCGGGAGAACTCGAAGCTGCGAATGGAGCGTGAGCTGCTCAAACGAGCGACGGCCTTCTGGGTGCAGGAGTCGGGACAGTGACCCGCTATTTGTGGGTCGCTGCCCGGAGGGCCGAGGGCTTCCCGACGAAGCCAGCGTGCGATGTTGCCGGTGTGAGCCGCCAGGCGTTCTACGACTGGTCCGTGCGCCAAAAGGCGGGCCCGAGCCCGAGGGAGCTGGCCGAGGCCGAGCTGGTGGGTGCGATACGCGCCGTCCACGCCGAGTCGGGCGGGGCCTACGGTTCGCCCAGGGTCACCGCGCAGCTGCGCCGACAGGGCCGCAGAGTCAACCGCAAGCGCGTCGAGAGGCTCATGCGCCTCAACGGGATCTGCGGCATCCACAAGCGCCGCAAGCCCCGCTGGAGGATCCCGGCCGGCACCAGATCGGCGCCGGCGGACCTGGTGCGCCGGCGGTTCCGCCCCGGCCGGCCGGATCGGGTGTGGGCCGGCGACATCACCTATATCCCCACCGGCGAGGGCTGGCTGCACCTCGCCGTCGTGCTCGACGTCGGATCGCGGAGGCTCATCGGCTATTCCATGGCCCCCGACATGGCCGCCCCACTGGTCATCGACGCCCTGGACACCGCCGCCGCATCCAGAGGCCACCGCACCGCCGGGGTCGTCTTCCACTCCGACCGCGGCCCGCAATATCTCTCCAGGGATTTCGCCTCGGCGCTGCGCCGCCACCAAATGCGCCAATCCGCAGGGCGGGTCGGCAACTGCTGGGACAACAGCGTCGTCGAGGCGTTCTTCTCATCCCTCAAACGCGAGCTCGTCACACAAACCCGGTTCGCGACCCGCAACCAAGCCCGCCGGGAGATCTTCGCCTGGATCGGCCGCTACAACACACGGCGAATCCACTCGACCCTCGACTACCACACCCCCACAGAATGGGAGGACAACCACCGACAACGACTAGAACAAGCCGCATAAACCAAGTGTCCGGACAACGGGGGGAACCTCACACTGGAATCAGGTGTCTCTGTTTACAGGATCTAATGTGGATACTACTTTGCTCCAACAAGAACTCAGTAAGGAATTTTCGGGGAAGACTGCGGACATCGAAGAAATTGAAGAGTATGTGCTGCTTGAAACACCTTACAAAGAATCCCACATAAGGCGCATGACTTTGGCACCCATGGAAAGTGCGGGAAGAATAGTAGCAGTTGAATCTCCCGGAAATCGCAGAACTGGTACTTTTCCTTCAGGAACGAAGATACTATTTCAACCTACATTAGGTATTTGATCCCAGGTTCTTCCCTCAAGTTCGCGACCTGCCTCACTCTTGCTGACTCGACGCATACGGATAGGCGATCCAGGAATGGGAATAGAGTCTGGTTCCGCAACTAGTGTTCCATCATTCACGACTAGGACCGCATTATCATCGTCCCTCGGAGTCCATGCCCCCCACTGCTTAAAGAAGAATAGAGTATTGGACTCTAGGCATCTATCCCGTAAATCAAACGCCCATGAAGGATGCATGGGTCGAGCATTCACCCCAGATTCCCCTCCAGCTATGACCCAATCTATGGCTTCAAGACCAAGGGAAGGCAATTCGCCCAAGAGGGGCTCGGCAGATACAAAGCGAATAGCTGCGGGTACTTCTCTCAGATGATCGACTCGGAAACAATAGGGGTCTGTCTCAACACTCACGCCCATCCATATGTTCTCGGGCCAAGGAAGTTGTGCTGCCAGCTTGACTAGACGTTTTGAACGTTTGGTGAGAACTTGATATGTATGTCGGGGAGTATCAGTCATAACCTGAAAGACGTCTTCAATGAACTGATCAGGAACTTCTGGATGGAACAGATCACTCATTGAGTTCACAAATATCACCCGTGGGGATTTCCAGCGATGAGGAAGGGCCAGTTCATCCTCGTGTAGTGTCAAGGCAAATCCAGGACCGCTGGTTCGTAGGTCTCCATCTTCTTGATATTTGTGATTGCCCATAGCCTTGAGCCGCTTGGCGAGGGTAAGCGCGTAGCAGTTGTCGCAGCCGGGCGAGACCTGGTCGCATCCCGTTGTGGGATTCCAAGTAGCCTCGGTCCACTCAATCGTTGACCGGTCGCTCACAGGCACCTTCCTAGTTCAGCGCAGACTTGACGGGATACAGCATAGAGAAGGAGAGCGACAGTTGACCTGTCGGATGAATGGTCAAGGATTCTGAAGGAGGAAAAGGCGCGGCAGCGACGGCTAGTTTTCGTCAGGGGTGGACACCCGGTGTTCGCGGTAGCTAACGGACTTAGGAAGACGCTTCGATGTGGGCTTTGATGCCGTTCACCACTGCCTGCATGTTGGCTCGGTGGACTCGGAGGCGGTTGGCGATGATTCGGGGTTCTTTTTCGGGGTTCTGCTCGATGAACATGTTGAGGCCGGAGGGGCCGGGGCCGAGGAGGAGGCGGTAGATGAGGCGGGTGCCGCCGCCCATGAGGGGCTGGAGCTCGAAGCGCCACCTTGCGCCGGGGTTGTCGGGGTCGGAGGTACACCAGCCGAAGGCCGTGGGTTCCTGGCACACGTCCACGAAGCAGGGGACCTCCCAGTCGCCCATCGCCTCGAGATAGTTGCGGCCGGTGAAAGTGGCGCCCAGCGCGGGGCCGTCGAAACCATCGTCCCAGGTTGCGCCGGTGAACTCGTCGGAGAATTGGGCGGGAAGGTCGATGTCGGTGACCGCGGCCCACACCTCGTCGATCTCGGCCGCGATGTCGGTTTCGACCATCGTGCCGGGGCCGTCGGCCATCGTCACCGGCGTACCCGGACCGGACTCGTAGGTGCGGGCGTAGCCGTCGAAGAAGGTGATGTTTCGGGCTGGAGTACGTTGTGCGGGCCGGAAATCGGTGCCCTTGGTCCAAGCCACCGGAAACATGGCGATTTCGGTGATCTCCTCGGGGATGCCCAGCAACTCCTTCAACTCGGGGGCCTTGGCCAAGATGGCCGTGGTCCACGCGGTGCCCAGCCCCCGGGCTCGCAATGCAACACAGAAGCTCCACCCGCTCTGGATGACCGAGTCGAACAGTCCGGGCGCGCCGCTGCCGTCGTGGCGGCCCACGATGGTGGGGATGACGATCGCTGGCACCTCGGCCAGGTGCTCCACCAGATACGCCGACGAGCTCACTGTTTTGGCCCGGGGATGGTTGGTGCCCTCCAGGCGGTCGCGAGCCTCGAGCATGAAGCCGCCCACCACCTCGCGGTACAGACGGGCCAGTTCCTGTTTGATCTCGGGGTCGCGCACCACGATCCACCGCCGGCTGGTTTGGTTGCCTCCGGTCGGGGCCTGCTCTGCGATGTCGATGCAGTCGAGGATGATCTGATCGTCCACCGGCCGCTCTAGATCCAGCCGTTTCCGCACCGCCCTCGTCGTGGTTAGCGCCAGATCTACCGCTTCGGTGTCGATGTTCATGTCTTGCTGGCCTCGTTGTAGATGCCGCGGGACATCAGGGATTGCTCTTGGTCTCTCCGCTTCTGGTACACCGCGGCCCGCTGTTCGAGCACGACGGGGGCATCGGGCGCGGCTTGGGCGGCCCATTCAGCGAGTTGGCAGGCAATACGTAGGTCGCCAGCTTCGGAGAGTTCGATAGCCCGGCTTGCCAATTCGGAAGCCCCTCCGGCCAGCCGGGCGACTTCCGCAGCCACCGCCTGATCTGGGGCGGGCTTGAGGCGGGCGGGGTTGCCGTCGTACCAGCCCCCGTAGAGGCGCCAGATGTTGCGAACCACGAACTCGGGCTCGTCGTAGCTGGCCCGCAAGTAGGGCTTGGCCATCAGTTCGTCGGGAACCCGAATCTGGTGGATGATGTCGTCGAGGCGGGCTCCGGCGTTCATCATCTCCAGCGTGTCGGCCACCAAGCCCTCCAGCGCGGTGGCCACATCGTCGAGCACCATGGCGATGCGCGCCTCCCCCTCGATGGGCAGGCCGTGGGCCGGCAGCAACAACGCGGGCCGCAGGTCGATTATCCGGCGAAGGGCCGCGGCCCACTCGGCGGGATAACGCTGTACTTTCTGGGGGTTGCCCGCGTTGGGGAAGTACCAGATGAACAGGTCGCCGGCGAACAGCGCCCTCTGGTGGGGCAGCCACACCAGGGTGTGGTCGTCGGTCTCCCCCTCGGCGTGTATGAGCCGCAGCGACGTTTCGCCCACCTCCAACTCCAGCTCAGCGGCGTAGTCGGTGGTGGGGCGCACCCAGTCGTCGGCGAACATGTCCATCACGCCGCTTCGCCCAAACTGGCGGCGGTTGATGAGCCGGTTGTAGTCCTGGGTGAGGGTATAGCGGTCGAACCGGCGATCCACCGCCTCGTGGGCCACCACCTGGGGAGCGGCCCTCCCCTGTTGGAGGGCGTCCTCCACGAAGGCGGGGGCCCCGCCGACGTGATCCATGTGGCCGTGGGTGTACACGATGGTGTGGACCGGCAGGCCCTTCCACCGGCGGAGGTGGTCCAGCGCGATGGGAGCGAACCCCGGAAGCGAGGTGTCGATAGCCACCAGCCCCTCCTCGGTGGCCACCGACCACACATGTGAGAACGCGCACACTATGGAAATGTCGTCGGCTATCTCGTGGAACGACCCGTCCATGGGGTGGATCGCCTGCTGCGGCTCGTCAGCGCCGTCGTCGATTATTCGGGCCGACCGTTCCAGCAGCGTCATACCGCCCTGCACCCTATCCAATCCCCCGAAAACTGGCCCTTCAGCCGCGGCGGGCATTCAGGAGCTGGGTGACGGCCTTTCCGTCAGCCCGGCCTTGGGTGGCCTTCATCACCTGGCCGACAAAGAAACCGGTGAGCTTGGCGTCGCCATCGCAGAAGCGGGACCACTCGTCGGGATGCTCGGCAATGAGGTTGTCGACCAGGGACTCCAGTTCGCCAGTGTCCATGGCCTCGTATCCCAGTTCCTGGGCCGCGTTCTGGGGCGATCCCCCTCCCTCCACCAGCATGGCCAGCACTTTCTTGGCCTGGGTGGCGGTCAGCTCTCCCGCTTCCTCCATGCCAACCAGGCCGGCTAGGGATTCCGGGGTCAGCTTTCCCGCGCCATCGGCCAGGTTTTGGACGATGTGGGTCATCACTCGCTCTGCTGCTCCTCCCTCGCTGATGGCACCCATCGCCAGTTCGTCCATCGAGCGCTCAACGACTAGGGCAATTTGGTCGGCTTCCACCGTCGGCGCGGCCTCCACCAAGGACAGCCGGCGATCTCGGGGCAGCGGGGGCAAAACTCGGCGGATCTCCTCCACCCACTCTGCGCTGGGGTTGAGCGGCAACAGATCGGGCTCGGGGAAATAGCGGTAGTCGTAGTCCTCTTCCTTGGAACGCAGGGCGTGAGTGCGCCCGTCGTCCTCATTCCAGTGCCGGGTTTGCTGCTCAATGGCCTGCCCACTGGTTAGCAGGTCGATTTGGCGGCGGGCCTCGTATTCGATGGCCCGGCCCAGCGAGCGCAACGAGTTCACGTTCTTGATCTCGCAGCGGGTGCCCAGCCGGTCGCTTCCCACGGGCCTCACCGACACATTGCAGTCCACCCGCAGCGACCCCTCTTCCATCTTGCCGTCCGATGCCCCCACCGCCACCAGGATGGACCGCAATTCAGAAACGTATTGCCGGGCCTCCTCGGCCGACCTGAGTTCCGGGTGGCCCACGATCTCGATGAGCGGCACCCCGGCCCGGTTGTAGTCCACCAGCGAATAGCCGGCCTCGTGGATGCGCCCTCCCCCACCGATGTGGATGGTCTTGCCGGTGTCCTCCTCCAGGTGGGCCCGCTCGATGCCGATGCGCTTGCCCGAGGGCAGCTCCAGCCAGCCGTCGACGTTGATCGGCTGGTCGTACTGGCTGATCTGAAAGTCCTTGGGCATGTCGGGGTAGAAGTAGTTCTTGCGGGCGAATACCGAGGGCTGGATCCGGCAGTTGAGGGCCAAACCCACCCGGATGGCCAACTCCACCGCCTTCTCGTTGAGGACGGGGAGCGAACCCGGCAAGCCAAGCGACACCGGGTCGATGTGGGTGTTGGGCTCGCCGCCGAACCGGTTGGGGCTGGCGCTGAACAGCTTGGTCTCGGTAGCGAGTTCGGCGTGGACTTCCAGCCCCACCACGGTCTCCCACTCGGTTTCGGCCGGAGCGCCCAATCCGGGAACGTCGTCTCGTTCCGCGCTCATCACAAGCTCGCTTCCAGCACCGCGGCAGCCCGGAACATGACCGGTTCACCCAGAGCGGGGGCCATGATCTGCACCCCCACCGGCAGGCCGTCGTCGCCCACCCCGTAGGGCACCGACATTGCCGCCTGGCCGGTGAGGTTCACCGGCACGGTGCACACGTCGCTCATGTACATGGCCATCGGATCAGCGGTGCGCTCTCCCAGCGAGAACGCGGTGGTGGGCGAGGTGGGGCTCACCAGCAAGTCGAACTGCTCCCATACCGAGGCGAAGTCGTTGATGATCAGCGTGCGAACCTTCTGGGCCTTGCCGTAGTAGGCGTCGTAGTACCCGGCCGACAGGGCGTAGGTGCCGATCATGATGCGGCGCTTAACCTCGTCGCCAAAGCCGGTTGAGCGGGTGGCGGTGTTCATGTCGGGAGTGCTGGCAGCATCTACTCGCAGCCCGTAGCGAACCCCGTCGTAGCGGGCCAGGTTGCTGGACGCCTCGGCCGGGGAGATCAGGTAGTAGGCCGACAGCCCGTAGACCGCCGCCGGAACGCTGGCCTGAGCCACCCGAGCGCCGGCTGTTTCCAGCGCCCCCACCGCGGCCTGCAATCGGACCGCCACATCGGGAGCAATGCCGTCGCCGCTCAACTCCGACAGCACCCCCACCCGGAGCCCGTCTACCCCGTCGCCCAGCGTGTCGGACACCAGGGGCTGGGCATCTCCGATGCTGGTGGAGTCGCGGGAATCGGGGCCGCTGATCACGTCGAGGACGGCAGCCGCATCGGCCACCGTGGCAGTGAAGGGGCCGACCTGGTCGAGTGAGGAGGCGAACGCGACCAGGCCGTAGCGGGACACCAGTCCGTAGGTGGGTTTCACTCCGACCACCCCGCACAGTGCGGCGGGTTGGCGGATCGACCCACCGGTGTCGCTGCCCAGCGCCACCGGTGCGAACCCGGCGGCCACTGCGGCGGCGCTTCCCCCCGACGAGCCTCCCGGAACCCGACTGGGGTCGCACGGATTGCGAGTGGGACCGAACGCCGAGTTCTCAGTGGAGCTGCCCATGGCGAACTCGTCCATGTTGGTCTTCCCCACCGTCACTGCGCCGGCACGGCGGAGTTGCTCCACCACGGTGGCGTCATACGGCGGGGCCCAGCCCTCCAGAATGCGAGAGGAGCAGGTTGTGGGCACCCCCCGGGTGCACAGGTTGTCCTTTAGGGCCACGGGCACCCCGGCCAGTGGGCCAGGGTCGCGGCCGGCGGCCACCGCGGCGTCAATCTCGTCGGCTTGAGCCCGGGCCTGGGTGGCGGTCACCAGATTGAATGCGTGGATGTCGTCATCGCCGTCCGCGATGGCACCCAGGTACTCGTCGACCACTGATCGGGCCGAACGCTGTCCCGACCGCACGGCAGTGGCGATCTCGACCGCAGTCACGGCGCCTCTCCGAGAACCGGGGGAACCCGGAACTGACCCTCTTCGGCGAACGGTGCCTGCGCCAACACCTCGTCGCGGTCCAGCACCTCACCGGGAGTGTCGGGACGAAGCAGGTTGACGATGGGAAGGGCGTGCATCGTCGGGGGAAGCGACTCCACGTCCAGAGCCTCTACCTCGGCCACATGGTCCAGGAGCTCGTCGAGCTGGCCGGTGAAGCGGTCCAGCTCCTCGTCGGTCAGTGCCAAACGGGCCAAAGCGGCCACATGGGCGCACTCAGCCCGGGTTATGCGTTGCTGCCCCATACCGAAGCGACATCGTACCGCCCAACCATCACTTTGCCCTTGCCCCAATAGCGATACGTTGCCGGGATGGGGGCGTACCGGTTTCTGAGCCCTGAGTGGATCGAAGCAGCCATGGCCCTGCGCGAAGAGCTGGCATCAACCGCGCCCGATCCTGCCCAAACCGCCAGGGTCAACCTGGTGGTCACCGACACCCCCTTCGGCGACGGCGAGTTCCGGGCCTACATCGACACCGAGGCCGGAGGTCCGCTGCCCATGCCGGGCAACCTGGACGATCCCAATGCCACCGTGATCCTCGACTACCCGGCTGCCCTGGCCGCATTCGTCACCGATGACCACGACATCGTTGCTCACGGGTTTCTCACCGGCGCTCTCCGAGTGGACGGCGACTTGGCCCTCGTTCTCATCTTGTTCGGGGAGGGGATGGACGACGAGCAGGTCGCCTTCGCCCGCCATGCCCAGACCCGGCTGCGGGCCATCACCATCCTCGACGAGGGCTGAGCCCTCAGCCTTCTTCTTCTGACCCTTCTTCTGGCCGGGTGATGAGGCTGACACACGTCCCAAAGTCCACGACAGCTTCGGCTGGCGGGTTGGTGGCCAAGACTTCGGCGTCGGGGGGACCAACGATCTCTCCCCGGCAGAGGCCTGTTGCCTCAAGGATGGCCGCGGCTTCCTCCGCGCCGAGGGTGGCCAAGAAGGGAATCCTCACTTGCTCGGGGCCGTCGGAGACCACCACGGAGACCACCGAGTTGGCGGCAACTTCGGTTCCCGGCAGAGGCTCGACCCTCAAAACGTGGCCCGCTTCCACATTGTTGTCCGCCACCCTCCACTCGAGCGCCTCTAACCCGGCTTTTTCCAGCTGCTCAAGGGCTGCGGCCAACGACATGCCTGCATCGATTTCGGGCACCAGCCGCGGCGGCGGTCCGAGAGAGACCACCAAGTCCACCCGGCTCTCCCGCTCGAGCTGGAGGAGCATCTCGTCGACTTCGATGACAACCCCCTCGATAGCAATCTCGTCGAAACGCTCGGTGATGTCACCGGCTGACAGGCCTACCGCGGCCAAAGCCTCCTCGGCGTCGGCAATGGACAGTCCTGTCAGGTTGCCGGGAATGGACACCAACTCAGGACCCAAGGAGATCCAAACCGTGACCGTCTTACCCTGTTCCAACCCAGTGCCCGGCTGGGGCGCCTGGCGCAGGATTTGGCCCGCCACGGTGCCGTCTTGGCGCTGCTCGCGGCGGTCGAGCACCCAACCGAACTCGTTCTCGATACGCGAGAGGTCGGCGTCGGCGGCACCAACCAGATCGGGCACCGGTTGGGTCTCGGTGCCGAACCGGTTGTCCCACAGCTTGAAGGCTCCGAACGCCGCCGCCCCCAGCAGCACAAGCGTCACCACCATGGCCAGCAGCCTTCGACCCCCCGAGCGGCTGCTGGCCTTCGGCACCGCCTCCTCCGGCTGTCGGTCGGGTGCGGTCGCGGCCGCGGATTCACCGGTGTCGGGAATCTCCGGCCCCGGTTTTGACAGGGGAAGCGGGGCCGGGCGGGGCAGTGACTCTGCGGCCGCCAACAGGCCTACGCCTAGATCGCGAGCGGTGGGTCGGTCGTCCCGCTCTGGTCGTACCGCTTGCTCCAAGACCCGGCCCAGACGGTCGAACTGGCCGGCGAGATCAAGCCGTCTGCTCATCTTGGCCATCTGGGTGTATTCGGGGTCTTCAGAGTCGAATGGCACCCGACCCGTCAGAACCTCTGTCAGCACGAGGACGAGGGAATAAACGTCGCTCTTGTGGTCGGGGGTCAGGCCCTGGGCCTGCTCGGGAGAGGCGTAGCGCACCGCGTCGATCGACGAAAAAACCGACCTGGCCATCAGCGCTCCCTCGCGCTCAGACGAACTCAAGGCCCATGATGTGCCGAGATCAGCCAGTCGGGCTCGACCGCGGCGTGAGAACAAGACGTTGGAGGGCCGGATGTCCCCATGGATGATGCCCTGACGGTGGATGTGCTCCAGGCCCCGGGCGATGTCCAAGCCCACCATGAGAACCTGCGATGGTGACAGAAGGTGCCCGGCATCCAACATCCCCAGCAAACTCCCGCCCTCCATGTAGTCGCTTACTACGTAGAGGCCGAGATCGGAGTCTCCCCAGCTTTGGACGCCCACCACGTGGGGGTGGCTTACCGCGGCCGCTTCCCCGGCAGCCTCCAGGAATCGGCTGGCGAGGCTGGCCCATCCGTCGGGCAGGAGGTCTTCGGAGAGCAGCTTGACCGCCACCCTGCGCGAAGCGGCCAGGTCGTAGGCCACGTAGACATCGGTGAACCGGCCCGGGCCTATACGGGTCACGAGCCGGAAGCGCCCGCCCAAGACCCGGCCGATCACCTCGGTATCGCCGCTGTCTTGGGACACGCATTGAGGGTACTTGCTGTCTTGAGTTTTTCCGCGCCACTCAGGGTGTCTCTGGCCTCTGCTAGCGGGCACACTGGATGAGTGCTGGAGTCGGTCATTCTGCGCCGGGTGTTGTTGGGTGCCGCGGCCCTGATGGGTGCGGGAGCCATCTTGTTGGCCCTGTTGCTAGCCGACACCGACGACAGCGACGTGAGCGTTACCGGCAACGCCGCGGTAGACGAGCTCATTCCCCCTCGAAACGCCGAGGTCCTCTCCCAAGAAACCGTCGGCATCGATCTGGCCAGCGGCTATGACGCCCGCTTGGCCATCAACGGAGTGGCCATTCCCCCCGAGCAGATTCGCCATCTGCCCAATATCAACCGCTTCACCTTCCGGCCCGATCAGGACAAGGTGATCGAGAGACTTCAAGCCGAGCAGAACTGCGTCCAGGCCACCTACTGGCGCCAAGAGGTCGGCCCCGACAACGCCAACACCATTTCCTGGTGCTTCACCGCCTCCTAGTGGGGTGACTCCGAGCCAGCCCCATCTCCTCGTACATCGAGGGACCGAAGGGATGCCTCCAGTTTGCGCAAATAGCCGGCGAACTCCTCTGGCTCTCCGGTCTGCAACCACTCCAACCGGTCTCGCTCGCGTTCGAGGTGCTCGCCCATGAGCCGGTCGATGAGGTTTCTGCCATCGGGGCTGAGCTGGGCCATCATGACCCGGCGGTCGTCGGGATCGGGCACCCGGAGCACCAGATTGAGCTTCTCAAGCTGGTCCAACCGCCCGGTCATGCCCCCGGACGTGAGCATGGTCATGGCCGCCAAGTCGCTTGGCTTTGCCTGGAAGGGCTCGCCGTTTCGCCGCAACGCGGCCAACACGTCGAACAGGCCAAGGGTGAGGCCATGGGGGCGGAGGAACTCGGCCATCGACTGTTCGAACAACCGGTCGATGCGGGAGATCCGCCCGAAAATCCCGATGGGAGAGGGGTCCAAGTCGGGCCGCTCGCTGGCCCACTGCTCCAAGATCGAGTCCACCCGGTCAAATGTCACGACAACTCCCCCAACACCGCCCCAGCGGTATCTACTACTTGGTCCACCTCGGTAGCGGTAAAGGTAAATGGCGGGTAGATGCCCAAGTGGTCGGATTGGGCCCGCACCAGTACCCCGGCTGACTGGATGCGCCTCTGGGCCTCGGCCACCAAGGGCTCCGGGTTTTCCCCGGCCAATTCCACCGCGGCCAGCATCCCCTCACCGCGAACCTCGGCCACCACTGGCAGGGAATCCAGACTGTGTATCCGCTTCTGAAGGTGCCGGCCGGCCTGGAGACTGTGGTCCACCAGTAATTCCCGTTCGAGTATCTCGATCACCTTCAGCCCGGCGACACAAGCTGCGGGATGGCCGCTGTAGGTATAGCCGTGCATCAGTTCGATTGATCCTCCGGGGTCGACAAACTCCCCGTGGATCCGGCTGCTGGCGATGGCCGCTCCCATGGGGACGTAGGCCGAGGTCAACCCCTTGGCAACGGTCATGATGTCGGGGGCCACCCCATAGCGGTGGCCGCCGAACCAGTGGCCCAGCCTTCCGAATCCGCAAACCACTTCGTCCAGCACCAGAAGCACATCATTGCGGTCGCACAAGGCCCTGACCTGGGACAAGTAGTCTTCAGGGGGCGGGTAGACGCCTCCGGCGGCCTGCACGGGCTCCACGATCACCGCCGCGATGGTGCTCGGATCCCGGTAGGCCAGCTCCTGTTCTAGAGCGTCGATGTCGTGGGCCGGAACCTGGGTGCAGCCCTCCAGCAGTGGGCCGAATCCCGCCCGGTTCTCGGTCAGGCCACCCACCGATATCCCACCGAAGTTCATGCCGTGGTAGCCCCGGTGCAGCGACACGAATCCGGTCTTGGATCCCTGGCCGACCTGGCGCCAGTAGCCGCGGGCCATCTTCATGGCGGTCTCCACCGCCTCTGAGCCGGAGTTGGTGAAGAAGACGTGATTCAGATCGCCCGGCGTGCGCTCGGCAACAGCCTCGGCCAGTTCCTGAGCCCGAGGGTGGCTGTACCCGAAGAGGCACTGATACTCCAGTGTGCGGAGCTGCTCAGCCACCGCGTCGGCGATTTCGGCTCGACCGTGCCCCAAGATCACACAGGCCACTCCCCCGGCGGTGGCGTCGAGCAGCCGGGATCCATCATCGGTCATCACATGGTTGCCGTCCCCGGCCACGACCACCGGAGGCTGGGTGCCGCCCGCCGAGGTGAACGGCATCCACAAAGCGCCGGTTGGGCCGCTCACCGTCTCTCCCCGAGCGGTCGCTCCCGATCAAGGGCTCCCGAGTTCACGATCCGCTCCGCGAGTCCCGCCAGGCCAGCAGGGATCCCAGCTCTTCAATCTGATAGTCGGGGCCCGAGCAGACCAAGATGAGGTGGTCGGCCCCCGCGGCCGCATAGTCGTCGTAGGTTGCATCGCTGGCCGTTTCGAACAGCGCCACCGTCCTCTCCACCTGAGACGGGTCGCGCTCGGCCCGCTCGCACCACCCGTCCAGCACGCTGTTGAGGTGAGCGATCTCGTCTGGGGTGCCCCAGCCGTTCCAGGCGTCGGCCAGGCGGGCGCACACGTCCAGGGTCATGCGCTCCCCCAACCCACCGATCAGTATGGGGAGCGGGCCCATCGGGCCAGGACGGAGCTGTCCCAGCCGACGGCGGATGCGGTGGATGGCAACCTCCATCTCCCGTATTCGATCGGCATCGCCCGACATGGCATACCCATAGGAGTGGTAGTCCCGCTCCAACCAGCCCGAGCCCAGCCCGAGCACCACCCGGCCCCCGGATGCGTGGTCCACGGTGCGAGCCATGTCGGCCAACAGATCGGGGTTGCGGAACCCTGTACAAGTGACCAGCGGGCCGATCATGGCCGTCTTGGTGGCCGACGCCATGGCGGCCAGCGTGGTCCAGCACTCAAAGGCGGTGCCTTCGGGATCGCCGTCGATGGGAAAGAAGTGGTCGAAAGTCCAGATGCTGTCGGCTCCGGCCCCATCGGCGTACTGCCAAGCGGCCTTCATGTCGGCCCAGCTCACATGGTTGGGTCGTATCTGGACGCCCACCCTTGGCGCCATCTCAGGCTCCTTCATGGCCATCTGTCCCCTCATGAGAAGCGGACAGGCCGGTAATGAGCGACACCAGCTTCTGGGCGTCGGTGCTGCGGGCGTCGAGCAGCTCGATGAGCTGGCCTCGGCGCATGACTGCGATCCGGTCAGCCAGCCGAAACACCTGGTCGAGATTGTGGCTCACCACGACGATGGTCAACTGGCGCTCTCGCAAAGTAGTGATGAGGTCTTCCACCCGGGCTGTCTTGGCGATACCCAGGGCTGCGGTGGGCTCATCCATAATGATCACCTCATTGCCCCAGTTCATGGCCCGGGCTATGGCCACTCCCTGGCGCTGGCCTCCGGAGAAGTGCTGAACCGGGATGCGAACCGATGGGATCTTGATGTTGAGCCTCCTGATGATCTGCTCGGTCTCCCGACGCATGGCCCGTTGGCGCAGAAAAGTGAAGGGACCCCATCCCAGCTTGATTTCCCGTCCCATGAACAGGTTCTGGGCGGCATCGAGATTGTCGGCCAGCGCCAAGTCTTGATACACGGTCTCGATGCCTGCGGTCCGGGCGTCCAAGGGAGAGCGGAATCGACGGACTTCGCCGTGAAGCACCACTGTTCCGGCATCGGGTTGTTCTGCCCCGGAGATCACCTTCAACAGGGTGCTCTTGCCGGCCCCGTTGTCGCCCACGATGGCGGTAAGAGTGCCGGTGGGAAAGTCCAGCGAAACGTCTCGGAGGGCGACCACTCCGCCGTAGCGTTTGTGGATCCCCGACACGCTCAGCGCGATGTCCGACGACTCTGGCACTTCATGCTGGGGAGCGTCGACAACGGATCCGGATTGAGTGGCGGTCATGTTCTCGCTCCCTGCAATTGTTCGAACAGATAGTCGGGCGAAACCGGTACTCGGTTTACCTCGACGCCCAGCCCGGCCAGGGCGTCTTCGATGGCGTTGGCCACCGCGGCCGGAGGCGAGATGGCCCCGGCTTCTCCCACGCCCTTGATGCCCAGCGGGTTGAGGGGCGACGGCGTCTCCAAATGGGTGACGGCCAACTCAGGGACACCGGCGGCGTCGGGTACCAGATAATCGGCCAGGCTCGGGTTCTGGGGCTGGCCCTCGGCGTCGTATACCGCCTGCTCGAACAGCGCGGCTCCGATCCCTTGAGCCACGCCCCCCATGATCTGGCCGTCCACGATCATCGTTGACAGCAATGGCCCGCAGTCGTGGGCCACCACATAGTCCAGGACCTCGACCGTGCCCGTCGACGGATCGACCGCGACCCGGGCTACGTGCACCCCGGCGGCAAAGGTGACGGTCGGCGGCTCGAAGCAGATCATTTCCTCCAAACCGGCGCGGCTGCCGTTGGACAACACGCCCCCGGGGGCGAAGCCGGTGGCCACCTCGGACAATTCCATTCGGCGGGTGGGGGTTCCCACCACCTCCACCGCGCCGTTGCGGATGCACAGGTCAGCGGGGGCCACTTCCCACTGCTCGGCTACCGCATCCACAATGCGGTTTCGCAACACCGTGGCGGCTTGGTGGATGGCGCTGCCGGCCACCACCGCGCTGCGGCTGGCCAGCGTGCCCCAGCCGAACTCCACCGCGGCGGTGTCACCCCCGATCACCGTCACCCGGGCGGGATCGGCCCCGAGCGCCTGGGCGCATACGTCGGCAAACACCGTCTCATGGCCCTGGCCCTGAGAGCAGGCGCCAGTGGCCACCTCCACCCAACCGGTCTCGTCCACCCGTACTCGGGCGCTCTCAAACGGGCCAACCCCGGTGCCCTCCACATAGGAGGACACTCCAACGCCCACCAGCCGGCCAGCTTCGTCGCTAGCTCCTCCACGGAGCCCTTCGGATATGTTGCCCATGGCGATGGCTGCCTCGAAGCAACCGTCGAAGTCGCCGCTGTCGTAGGTCATGGCCGTGCCGTCTCGGTAGTTGAGCCCGACGGAATAGGGCATCTCGTCGCCGGAGATGAGGTTGCGGCGGCGAAGCTCCACCGGATCGATTCCCATCTCTCGGGCGGCCACGTCGAGGATGCGGTCCATGGCGAAGACTGCCTCGGGCCGGCCCGCACCCCGATAGGGCGAGTTGGGGGCCTTGTTGGTCACCACCACGGTGGCCTCCACATCGAGCGCCGGTACCCGGTAGCAGCCGCATAGGTGGGCCAGCGTGTTGTAGGGCTGGACCACGCCGAGAGGGTTGGCTGCCCCGCTGTCCACTACGAAGCGGTCGCGCACGCCCAGGATGCGGGCGTCGCCGTCGAGGGCCAATTCGATGTCATGGACCTGATCGCGGGATTGAATGGCGGCGAGGCCATGCTCGCTCCGCTGCTCCACCCATTGGAGCGCCCCGCCCAGCTCCAGAGCGAGAAAGGCCAAGATCAATTCCTCGGCGTAGGGAATGGCCTTGACTCCGAATCCGCCGCCCACATCGGGTGCTACGACCCGGATCCGGTGGGACGGGTGCCCCAAGGCCTTGGCCAGGGCGGTGCGCAGCGGATGGGGAATCTGGGTGCTGCTCCATACCGTGAGCAGATCGGTGCGGGGATCGTGCTGGGCCACCACCCCCCTCGGCTCCATGGGGTGACAAGCCAGCCTCCCCGAGTGCAGCCGGCGGCGACTCACGTGAGCCGCGTCGGCGAAGGCGGCGCCAATGTCGCCGAATCCGGCGGCCACGAACAGCGAGCGGTTGTCGGGCCAGTGGTCGTACAGCCGGGGAGCGTCGTCGGCCAGTGCGGCAAAGGGGTCGACCACCGCCGGGCGGCTCTCCAGATCGAGGCCCACCCGATCGGCCGCGTCTGCCGCGCCGTAGGGGGTGTCGGCAATGACCACGGCAACGGGGTCGCCCACATGGCGCACCCGGTCTACGGCCAACAGCGGCCGGCCCTCGTGACGCACGAACAGCCGGTCGTCGTTCAGGGATTCCAGCAATTTGTCCTGGTAGACGCCGCCGTCGGCCTCGTTGGGGGCCATGGTGTCGATTCGCCCGATCAGGTCTTGGCCGATCAAGCCTTCTACGTCGGGGGGCAGCTCAACGCCGATTAGATCGGCGTGGGCCACCGGACTCCGCACAAAGGCCGCATAGCGCATCGACGGCAGATCGATGTCGGCCACATAGCGTCCACCTCCTCGCAGGAGCCGGGGATCCTCGCGCCGCAATTGGCTCATCCGGCCGTCTCCATGGCCCAGTAGTCCCATTGGGTGTGGGTGTACTCCTCCAGCGTGAGGCCGTCGGTCAGCAGATCGTCGGTGAGCTCGGTTCGATCGATGGCCTCCACCGCTCCGATGCCTTGGGCCATTATCTGCAGTCGGGCTGAGCGCTCGAGGTTCACCGCGCTCACTGTGGCTTCCTCGATAGACGAGCCCACCACGGTCAGGCCATGGCCCTTCAACAGCACGCCTTTGCAGTCGCCCAGGGCCGCAGCCACGGCCCGGCCGCGGTCGGGGTTGTCGATCTGCACGGCGGAGTCATACACCGGAACACCGTCGGCGAACAGGGTGCACAGGTGCCAGACCGGGGCCAGGGGAACGTCGGTCATCGAGAACGCGATGCAGTGCATGGGGTGGGCGTGGATCACCGCGCCCACGTCGGGCCGGACTCGGTAGATCTCGGTGTGCATGAAGCGCTCGCCGGGGGCGTCCATGGATCCCTCGACCACCTCGCCGTCCAAGCCCATCACCACTACGTCGCCCGGCTCGGTCTCGGCCAAGTCCTTCACGTCATCGTGGGTGTGGCCCAGTACCGCCACCAAGTCGGTGCCGGGAACCCGGGCCGAGGGGTGGCCGAAGGGTCCTATCAGCCGCTCTCGGACCAGAATCCGGGTGGAGGTGGCGATCTTGTCCTTGAGAGAGGCGATGACCTCAGTGGGGTGGCTGCTCATGGTCGCGCTCCGATGTCGAGAATGTGGACGACTTTGGTTCGGGTGTAGCTGAGCAGCGACTCCATCGACCCCTCAGCTCCCAGCCCGGAGTCCTTGTAACCCCCGAACGGGGTTTCCAAGAAGTGCTGGCCCCGTCCGTTGATCCATACGCATCCGGCCTGCACCCGGCGGGCGGCGTCCATCGCCCAGTCCAAGTCATCGGTGATGATGTTGGCGGTCAGTCCGTAGCGGGTGGCGTTGGCCTGGGCGATGAGGTCGTCTCTGTCTTGCCATTCCAGCACAGACAGCACCGGGCCGAAGATCTCCTCGGTGGCGATGACATGACCGGGCGCCACCTGGTCGAACAGCGTGGGGGCCAGGTAGTACCCGCCGTCGGGCACCCCGTCGGGCGGGCCGTCCCCCCGAACCAGTCGGGCGCCCTCGGACGTCCCGGCCTCCACGTAGCCGCGCACCCGGCTGAGCTGGGGCTCGGAGACGAGCGGTCCCATGGTGGTGGCCGGATCGAGGGGGTTGCCCACCTTGATCCGGTCGAGCCGGGCAGCCACCGCATCCACCACGTCATCGCGCATCCCCGTTGGCACATACAGCCGCGAGGTCGATCCGCACGACTGTCCCTGAGAAGACTCGAAGTTCATTCCCCCCACGGCCTGCTCGGCCACGTAAGCGGGGTCGGCATCAGGCGCCACCAGCAAGGGGTTCTTGCCCCCCAGCTCTACGGTGACGTGCTTCACATGGCCCGACGCCGCGGCCGCTTCCATGACCCGCAGACCGGTAGTCCCCCGGCCGGTGAATCCGATCCGGCCAATGCCGGGGTGGGCCACCAGAGCCTCGCCGGTGGTGGCCCCGTCGCCGGTGAGCACGGTGAGCACGCCGGGGGGCAGGATCTCGGCGGCCAAGTACGCCACTTCCAGAGGGGAGATCGGGGTTTGGTCGGGGGCCTTCACGATCACGGTGTTGCCCGCGGCCAAAGGGGCAGCCGCGTGGAAGAGGGTGAACATCAGCGGGTGGTTGAACGGCAGGATGCGGGCCACCACGCCATAGGGCTCCCGAAGGGTCAGATGGAGGCCGTTGGCCGAAGCCGGAAGGGTCTTGCCGTGCAGCTCCCGGGCGATGCCGGCGAAGTAGTCCAGAGCGTCGGCGCCGTAGGCCACGTCGTTGCGCATGGCAGCCAGGGGGTTGCCGCTGTCCAAGGCGTCGATCCGGGCGAGCTGCTCGGCCTGGGCCCGCACCGCATCGGCCAGATCGCGCAGATACCGGCCCCGTTCGGCCGCCGAGAGGCCGGCCCACGCTTGCTGAGCGTCGGTGGCGGCCGCTACGGCTTGATCCACTACTTCGGCATCGGACAGCGGCACCTCGGCCACGATCTCCCCGGTGCCCGGCGCGGTGGCGGGCATGAGAGCGTCCGCGGTGACCTCGCGGTCTCCCACTACCAGCGGGTAGCGGTCGCGAACGGCTGGTTCGGGGAAACCGGCGGTCATGGAACAATCACCGGCTTCATCTCCGTGCCAGCCTTCATGGCTGCTAGGGCGTCGGTCACCTGATTCAGCGAGTAGGTCTTCGAGCACACCACCGATTCCAATTCCAGCGCAGCCCCATGCCGATCCAGGAACTGAAGGGCGTCGTTGAAGTGGGCAATGTCGGCCGAAAGGGAGGTTCGCACCGTGAGTTGGCGGACCTTCATGGCTGTGGTGTCCACCGGGACTGACTGACCGTGGGCCTGGCCGATCACCATGAGCGAGCCGCCGGCCCGTACCATCTCCACTCCCTCGGTAAAGGCGTTGGGAGGCCCGGCGCACTCGAACACCACGTCGGCGCCCCGGCCGTCGGTCAGGTCGCGGACGGCGTCGATTCGCTCCTCGGGCTCAGTGTGGTCGATGTCGATACGGGCGGTGAGGCCCCACTTCTCGGTGGCCGCCAGCCGGGAGGCGGGCGCGCCGATGAGCACTACCTGGTGGGCCCCGCTGTGCAGGGCGGCCGCCGCGCACAGAACGCCCACCGGGCCGGCGCCGAGCACGGCCACGGTGTCGCTGAAGCGGATGCGGGGCAGACGGTCGAGGGCGTGCATCACGGTGCGGAGCGCGCAGGTGGCCGCCGACGCCAGCGGGCTGGACACGCTGTCGGGCACCCGCAGCACCCGTGAATCGGGCGACACGTGGAGGTGCTCGGAGAATGTGCCGTTAACTGACCCCTCCTCATAAGGCCCCCACCCGTAACCCATGGTGTTCTCGCAAAGGGTGGGCTGTTTGGCCACTGCACAGAAGTAGCACCGACCGCACCAGTTGTGGGCCCAGATGATGCGGTCGCCCGGTCGCAGCGGCTGGCCTCGTGCGTCGCGCTCCAAACCCGCGCCGATCTCCAAAACCGTTCCGGTGCCCTCATGGCCCAATACCAGCGGCAGACGGGCCAGTTGCTCGAAGACTCCGTCGCAGATGTGGACGTCGGTTCCACACACCGTGGCGGCATCGATGCGCACCAGGGCGCCCCCTGGCATCACCGGTCCCAGATTCAGGCGCTCGACCGCGGGACCGAGGGCATAGTCGGCCAAAACCACTGCTCGGCTCATTCGGAGACCTTTCGCCAAATCGGGCCCCGATCGACAACCGGGTCGAGCAGCCCCTCGGCCACCCATTCGGTGTAGGCGAAGGGATCGTAAGTCTTGGCCACCTGGCCCGGATAGCCGATGCGGTCGCGCACCACCGGGCTGAGGTAGTAGCAGGCTGCCACCACGGTGGTGAGGGCGGTGTAGGCGTCTTCGTTCTCGGAAAGGAAGGCCGACAGCCTTTCCACGGTGAACGTTGCCGGATCGAGCGCGGTCAAGGCCTCGACCAGCGGTTGGCACAGGTCGTCGCGCCATTCCAACACCTCGTCGAGATAGGAGTCCACCGCCCTCACTTCGGAGGCCGAGGGCATGCCGTGGGCCGAGGGCAGCATGATGTCGGCCAACTGTTCCAATCGGCCGATGTCGACAACGGTGCTGTTGTTGTCACTCGTCATGCCGGAACCTTCTGCTCGTTTCGGTTTTGAACCAGTAGATCGGCCGTTCGCAGGGCTAGTGCGGTGATGGTGCAGGTGGGGTTCACCCCCGAGCTGGTCACGAACACGCTGGCGTCGGCGACATACAGATTGGCCACATCGTGGGCCTGCTGGCGGGAGTTGACCACCGATGTCGCCGGGTCGTCTCCCATGCGGGCAGTACCCATGAGGTGCCACCCCGAATAGGGAATCATGCTGGCCACCGCGGTCTCCTGGCAGCCCGATGCGGTGAGCGACTCGGTAGCCCGCTCTTCTTGGAAGGCCATCAGTCGCCGGGAGTGGTCAGAGATCCGATAGCTCACCCGGGGCGCGGGAATGCCGTGGCTGTCGGTGCGGTCCGGGTCGAGTTCCACCCGGTTGTACTCCTCGGGGAGGTCCTCGCCGAAGATGGCCCAACTCGCCCCCCGCCCGAATGTCCGTCCCATGAGCTGGTGGTGATCGGGTCCCCACACCTCGTTGCCGGCCCTCATGGGCAATATGTGGTTGAGGGGGCCGCCGACCGGCGAAAGCGCCCACTTGGCCCCGCGCACGAACTCTCGGTCGGCGTCGGTCTCGTAAAACTGGTAGGTGGTGATGCTGGCCCCGAAGTGGCCCTGCCAGCCCTCCACCTGATCGTCCCACCATCCGGTAACCACCGAGAACGGGTGCATCATCAAGCGCCGGCCCACGAGGCCGCTGGAATTGGCCAACCCATCAGGGCATAAGCGGTCGTCGGCCGAGAGCAACAGCAGCCGCGCCGTGCCCACGGCGTTGGCCGCCAGGATCACCACATCGGCTTCTTGATGGTGCTCGACTCCGGCATGGTCCAGCCACACGGCTCCGGTGGCCAACCCCCGAGGCCCGATGGTGATCCGGCTGACCCGGGCCCCGGTGATAAGCCGGGCCCCGGCGGCCGTCGCCTGGGGCCAATGGGTCAGGTCGGTGGAGGCTTTGGCCCCTTCAGCGCATCCCGAGGTGCACACTCCCCGCTGCACGCACGGCCGCCGCCCGTCGTAGGGGGCCGACAAGATGGCATTGGGCTCGGGCCACCAGTGCCATCCCAGCCGGTTGTGGCCCTCGGCCACCCGCCTGCCAGCCACGCCCAGGGGCAGCGGCGGCAGCGGGTAGTCGTCATGGGGCGGGTAGGCCGGATCGCCGGCGAGGCCGGATACGCCGATCTGGCGGTCGATGGCGTTGTAGTAGGGAACCAGGTCCCGGTAGGCGAGGGGCCAGTCATCGGCCACCCCATCGAGGGTTCGCACTCGCAGATCCGATGGGAGCATCCGCGGCCATGTCCCGGCGTAGATGATCATGCTCCCCCCCACCGCGTTGTACATGAGGGGTTCGATGTCGGAGTCGTCGTGGACAACCGGGTAGTCCTCCGGTCGATTCCTCACATTGGGACTCATGGCCCAGTCCCGGCGGATGGCCAGCTCCCAGTCGGGGCGGGTACCGGGGAACGAAGACCTATCGGGCCAATCGCCCTGCTCGAGGCAGACCACGTCGAAGCCGTGCTCGGCGAGGTGGCGCGCCGCCACCCCGCCGGATGCACCGGCGCCGATGATGAGTACGTCGGCCCGATAGGTCATGTTCGCTATCGAAAATCCGGAAGGGAAGGACCCCTAGCGGAGATCGGCGTTGGTCATGCCTTCAATGGTGTCGGCATCCACCACGAAGGTGGGCGCCTGGATGAAATAGCCCTGGCCGGTGCTGCCGGTGGTTAGGTACTGGTGGGCGACCTCGGCGGTCTGCCAACCCCACTGATAGCCCCGCAAGGCAATAGTCATGTCCACGCCGGATCCGGCCCGGATCTGATCGAATACCGCCGGCTCGCCGTCGGTTCCGCTGATGAGGATGTCGGCGTGGGCGATGCCCGCCTCTTCCACCGCGGTGGCGGCGCCCAGAGCCAGGGCATCGCTGTCTGCCCAGATTCCGTCGAGATCGGGATTGGCGGTCAACGCGTCCTGGGCCAAACGGAGGCCCTCTTCGGCGGTGAAGCTGTTGGCGCTCTGGTTGAACACCACCTCGATACCGGGGTTGTTCTCCATGGTGTGCTCGAAGCCCTCGCGGCGCTTCTCCACGTACTCGCTGGCGCCCGGGCCACCGATACGGGCGATCTTGCCCGATCCGCCGAGCTGTTCGACCATCCACTCGGTCTGCTTGGTGCCCTCAACGCCCCAGTCGGTACCGATGAAGCCGATCTCCGGGGCAGCCTCCTGCACGCTGTCGCCGGTGGACAACATGGGAATGCCGGCGGCCGCGGCGGCTTCATAAGCGGGAATGAGCGCTTGGCGGTCGCCCGGCGAGGCGATGATCAGGTCGACGCCTTGGGTTACGAAGTCCTCGATCTGAGCCACTTGGTCTTCGATCACGTAGGCGGCGTCAGCGGCGACGAAGTTCCAGCAGTTACCGGCACCGAAGTCGCGCAGACCAGCTTCGAGGTCGCGGAAATACAAGATGAAGGTGGCCAAGTTGGCATACCGCACCTCGTAGGTCTCCTCACAACCCCCGTCTCCCGACGCGGTGTCGTCGTCATCGTCGTTGCCGCACGCCGATGCCACCAGCCCAAGGGCCAATAGCAGCGCCAGCAGCTTGAACAACAGATTCTTGGTTTTCATTGTGCTCCCCTCCGGGTGTTTATGGTTGGGAACTATATACATAACTTGACAGGCTGGCGGGTCGGGACTAGGGTTTGGGCATGAACCTGATCGAGCTTGCGAGGAAGTACCCGGACGACGAAGCGGCCCGCCGCTGGTTCGTCGAGCAGCGCTGGCCCGACGGGGTGCGGTGTATCGACTGCGGGTCGGGCGAGCGGGTGGTGGAGTCCAAGCACCAGTCGATGGACTGGTGGTGCGGGTCGTGCCGCTCCTACTTCTCGTGGCGGAAGGGGTCGGTGATGGAGTCGAGCAAGCTGGGCGCTCAGACGTGGCTGCTGGCCGTCTACCTGCTCTCCCAGTCGCCCAAAGGCGTGTCGTCGGTGAGCCTGGGCCGCCATTTGGGGATCACCCAGAAGTCGGCATGGCATCTCGGCCATCGCATCCGCCAGGCGTGGGCCGACGGCGACGATCCGCTCATGGTCGGCCCGGTCGAGATCGACGAGACCTATGTCGGCGGGAAGAACAAGAATCGCCACCGTGGTAAGAAGGGGTCTGGGCGTGGCCCGTCGGGGAAGGCCCCGGTGATGGGCGCGGCTGATCGGCACACCGGGTCGGTGTCGCTGGAGGCGGTGGGAAGCGTGGACGGTGCCACCGCCGCCGGGTTCGTGTCGTCGAGGGTGCGGCGGGGAGCTGACGTGTTCACCGACGAGGCCCCGGTCTACGGGCCGCTCGGCAGGCTGGGGTTCCGCCACGGGCGGGTCGCCCACGGCCGCGGCGAGTACCGGAGGGGCCTGGCCTCCACGAACCGGATCGAGGGCGTGTGGGCGCTGCTCAAGCGCTCCTACATCGGCACCTACCACTGGATGTCGGACAAGCACCTGCACCGCTACTGCTCGGAGGTTGAGGCCAGGGTGAACGAGGCCACGTCGCTGCGCTGGGTGGCCTGCGGGATGGTCGGCAAGCGCCTCCGCTACACCGACCTCACCGCCCCCTAGTTGCTGCCGAAGGCGGCCTCCCACTCATCCTCGGAGAGCTGGATCGAGAACTCGACCTGGAGCACGCCGGGCCTGTCGGGGTCTTCGACAGCGGAGACTTTCGGGATCGGCTGCTCGGGCGGCGGGTTCTCCAACCGCTCATACACGTCGGCGAGAGTGGGGCCGGTGTAGGCCCAGTGGCGGAGGATTTGGACTTCGCCGGGGCCGGCGGGACGCGGCTCCAGTTCCACCCAGTGCTCGCCGTCCTCCGGTATTTGAGCGCGCGCGTCCAACGCGCTAGTCTCTTGGTTAGTCATTAGGTTGTTTCAACCTTTCTTCCAGCCCCCGGTCTTGTCCACCGGGGGTTTGGCCTTTTCAGGGGCGATTCTAGCCGCTGCCGCAGGCCCCCTAGGGGCGCATCTCAACGACGTGGGCCTTGACGTGGCGCATGGCCTCCAAGTTCATCTCAGCGACCTTGTTCCGCATGGTGAACAGATCCACGAGCGCCCAGACGCCCAGGCCGCCGAAAGTGAGGATCTTGGCGATGCCCATCCCCACCTGGCCGATGTAGAACCTGTCGAGCATCATCATGCTCAACGCTGTCGCCAGTCCCGGCTCCAAGCGCTGGCAGGCGTATTGGGCGGCGAACTGGGCTCGCTCAGCCTCGGTGAGGTCTTTGCAGGAAGCAGCGATCTCTCGCAGCTCGGCGTTTCTCGGTGTCATTGGGTGGCTCCCTTCGGGAAGTCGGATATCAATTGCCGTCAATGCCCAGACCATGCCGAATGGAGCCAGGAGATACCCGGCTCCAGGTCTGGACAGATTGACGGCAGCCCCGAAGCTACCCGCCGCCACCAGCCACGTCAACTATCGTATATAATTCCCTTATGGTTGCTCCGACGTCGAGGTGGCCGATTGCTCGGCCGGCTCCACGCCTTGGAGTTCTAGGTCTGGCGAGCGGGCCGATTGCTCGGCCAGCTCGATAGCACGGCGCTCTTCGTCGAGCTCGTGCTCCACTTCCACTTCGATGGCGGTGTCCTCGCTTCGGTTGGCCCACCGCTCCAGGTACCTGCGCAAGAACTGCGATGTCATGGCCAGCACGAACACGACGCCGAGCCACACGTCTTGCATGTTGGACGACACATTGAGCAGGTTGAGGCTGTTGCGAATCACCCCGATCAGCAGCACGCCGGCCAGCGTGCGGGGTATCGACCCCCGACCTCCGAACAGATTAGTGCCTCCTAGAACCACCGCGGCCACCGCGTACAGCTCGGTGAGCACTGCGGCATTGGGTTGGCCGACGTTGACTCGTCCCAACAGGGTGAAGCCGCCGACGGCAACGGCCAGGCCCCCCAGCACGAAGACGGTGACCCGCACCCGAGTGACGTTTATGCCGGCTCGGCGGGCTGCTTCGGCATTTCCTCCCACCGCGTAGATCCGCAATCCGAAGCGGGAATAGCGAAGGATGATGTGGTAGACGACACCGAGACCCAGCGCCACCCAAATGGGCATTCGCAGCCCGATGAACTCCCCGCTCCACCACGCCTTCCAGCCGCCGGGTAGGTTGCCCACGGTATTGCCCGCGGTGATCTCTCGGGCCAAGCCCCGGGCCATGATCAGAAGTCCCAGGGTGGTGATGAATGAGGGAACTCTGAGCACCGCGGTGATCAGCCCGTTGAACAGCCCGGCGGCTATGCCCACCCCCGCTCCAGCCAACAGGCCGAGCACGATGCTGTTGTTGCGGACCATGGTCTCGGCCGCCACGACCCCGATCAGGGCCAAAACCGACCCTTGAGACAGATCGAGTTCGGCGGTGATGATCACCAGGGTCATTCCGAAAGCCGCGCAGGCCAAGAACGAGGTCTGCAGCAAAATGTTCTGGAGATTTCCCGTGGTCAGGAACACGTCGGATTTGACGGTCATGACTGCGCCCAGGATGACGACTACGAATATGGCGAACCCGGCCTCCACCACCCGGGGAATAGCGACCCGGATCTTGTCCCAGCCCATTGCGACCGAGGGCTCGGTCATGGGGCCACCCGCTCATTCGACTGAGTGCGATGGGCTTCGATGCCCTCGACCACCAGGCCTACCAATGCGTCGAGGTAGAGCTCGCCGGCGTCTTCCGTGGCCCCTCGCGGATCACCGATGATGCCGACCGGGGATACTGCCGCCATGCCCTCGGAGCGCAGCTTGGCGCTGGCTGAGGCCGCTGGTCCTACGTGGCCGGCGACTGCTGAGTCCAAATCCACCCGGTCGGGGGCGACAACCAGCATGATGCTGGTTTCGAAGTGCCCACCATGGGTACCCACTACTTCTCGATCCATGTTGAGCTGGGTTTCGGCTGCTCGGTGAATCGCATCTCGCTGGGCGGGCCAATCGTCAAACGACACCACTCGGGCACGGTCGTCGGCGTCGAGCTCAGACAGGGCCCCGGCCATTGCCCCGACGTTTCCGGCATGGCCGGTTACCAAATAGGCGCCGCGGAATCCGTGGCTCAGCAGAGTTTGGATCACCTCAACCAGGACGTCGCTGAGGGTCTCGTCGCTCAAGCTGGCCGTGCCCGGGAAAGTGAGGTGATGGCTGGAGGACCCAACGGGAATGCAGGGCGAAACCACGCACTCCCCTACTGCTCGAGCCGCCCGATCGGCCACTGCCTCGGCGATGAGGGCGTCAGTGTCGAGGGGAAGATGGGGACCGTGCTGCTCGAGAGCGCCCAAGGGGATCATCACATCCAATGGGCCCTGGTCGAGCCGCTCGCTCAGAGCCGTCCAGCTCATCTCTCCCAGTCGCACGGTCCCCTCAGAGATCAGTAAGAGCGGCGTCGAGGTAGGTGGGCTTTTGCGGGCGGCCCACGCCTATCACAACCTGCACCAAGGCCTCTTCATCAGTGTGGTTTCGCAAGCCATGCATGATCCCGGCAGGGCTGTAGATCATCTCTCGCTCTTTCAGAACGGTGTCGAGAATCCGGCCGTTGTCGTCTTCCCACCATGCGGTCAACTCCCCCTTGACCACAAAGAAGACCTCTTCCACCTCATGGGCGTGCGATGGTGCCTCGGCTCCCGGGGGCATCATCATCACCGACAGGGTGAAGTTGTCGGCGGTGACGGTTCCGGGTTCGTAGTGCTTGCCGGTGATGCTCGCCCCCACCATCCGCACATGGGCTCGCCGGTATTTCTCCTTGAGGTCTCCCTGAGCGGCAAATGGGTCCCAGTCCAGCTCCTTGCTCTCGTACCGCTGGATGTGCTCGTTGAACTCAGCTTCAGTGAACTGACTCGCCATCTGGTCCCTCCCCCTAGGTATTTCAGTGCTCGGTATCTTAGGGCCAAAGTTTCCTCGGCGCTCAGGGGCCTCCCTTTCGGGGACGCTGGCCGCTAAATGAGTTGCCGCTGTAGGGCGAGAGCGACGGCTTGTCCGGGCCGCGAGGGCGCGATCAGAACGGCGCTGGTTTGGACTTCGTCGGCTTGGTTCCTTCTCCGGGTTGGGGGGGTCAAGGTGATCGGCTGGTTCGCGGCCAGTTCCAAGATCAACCCGGTCGCGCCTTGGCTCAAGTCGAACGCGCCCGATCCCTGCTCAGCCGGGCCAAAGGCGGATACAACTCGGCGGCGCAGCAATACAGGGTCTTGCACTGCCAGATGGTCATGGAGCACCACCCCAGCGGGAACGAAGACCAACCACCGACGAGTGAGCGCATAGAGCGATCGGCCACCGAGCACGGTTACTGCTCCGCCTACCACGGTGATGAGCGCGCCCAAGACCCATCGCTCGGCCGCCAACACAAGCGGCCCACTGACCAGACCACCGACCGTGATCGCTGCTGCCGCGGGCAGCGGACCAGCTAGCAGCACCGTCGGTGGTCGAAGCAACAACCGGACCTCGTCGCCATAGGAGATGGCGTTCACGAAAACTTGGCCGACCGGTGAGCTCAAACAAACTGCGGCCATCGCTCCGGTAATGGCGGCGACCAGCGCGACCTCGCCCCAATCGGCATCGCCCAACCCCGCCCACACCACAGCCGCCACTGCCGACGGCACGGCCAGCCGAACCAGCACCAGGGTCGCCGGGTGGGCGAGCAGGGAGCCCACCAACACCCCACCCCAAAGGACCCACAGACCCACCGAGGCGGTCGACCGCCACGCGGCCGACGCATCGTGCAGCCCGTCGGCCAACACCGGCCCGGCAGTGAACGGCAGCGCCGCCCACCACACCCGCACGGCCCACACCCACACCCGATCTCCACCGAGACCTCTCACCCACCCCACTACAGCACCTCCTCTTTCGGAACCAAAACCAGCCTCTTTCTTGGGCATCTAGTGACCACCACCGGGTCTAGATGCTGTCAAGAACTAGGTTGAAGGGAGTGCCGTCGGGCAAGCGGTACGTGTTGAAGCCCCTACGGTCCAATGTGAGGATGCTTGGCACAGCCAGTCGCTTTGCCAGCAGCACCAGGGTGGCATCGGCGAAGTCCATGGGCGTGTCGGCGTAGCGCTGCATCAACTCGGTGGCAGCTTGGATGTCCGCAGATTCACACATCCCGTGCACCTGCATTCTGCTTTGAAAGATGAACTCGCTGACGGCCATGGCTCCGTAGCGGGCACGGCGGACGAAATGCATGGCTTCGGTGACCACTGCGGCCGTGGTAGCCAGCATGCCCGTGAACCCGTCCATGATCTCACCGACTTGGTCATGCTCGATCTCGCTGGAATCGAGATAGGCGACCAAGGGTCCAGTATCGACTAGCCAAGTGTTCACGAGCGCCAGTTATGGGCGCGTATCTCAGTTTGCCAGTCGTCTTGGGGGGCGTCGGCAGTATCGGCTTGGATCGAGCCTCGGAGAAGGCCGACACGATCGCCAAGAGGACGAGCTACCACTGCGTCACGCAAAGCCTCGCGCACCACTTGTGAAACCGAGGTGCCCAATACTCCAGCCCGGCGGACAGCCGCGTCCCACAACTCGGCGTCGACACGCACAGTCAGCAATTTCGTGGCCATGAAATAGCAGCGTACAACATCTGTCATACACCAGCAGAAGAGAATGCCCGTTGAGCAGTAACTGTCACTGGGGTCGGTAGACTAGTGGGCATGGCAATTGGTACTCTGACCAGGGAGAACACAGAGCAGACCGGGGCTGACACGCTGGCGGCCGGCGGATGTGTTCGCACGTATGCAGGCGGCTGCGATGCCGATTGGTTGGGGGTCAAGCCGGTTGACTTCGCGGGGCTGGACTCGGGGGAGATGGTCAAGCAAATACTCCAAGCCGACGCCGCCCGCCGCCAGCTTGACGGCTACCTTGCTGCCTTGCTGGGCCGCTTCGCTGACTTGGAGGGCCAAGAAGCCGTAGAGGAGTTGTGTCGGCAGTTTGGTCTGGGCCGCTATCGGGCTCGCCAGCACGCCAAGACCGCCAACGCACTCAACGCGCTGCCCGACACGCTGGAGGCGTCCAAGCAGGGGTGGATCTCCATCGACCACGCACGCGTCATGGGCGAGTCGCACCAACGGGCCCCGATGGCGCCTGAGCAGGAAATCGAGTTGATCACCCTGGCCATCAAAGAGGACCTCGACCAGTTCAAGAAGACCGCTGCCCGCCTAGAAGGCCAGCGCCAGGCCGACGGTGGGCTGTCTCGGATGGAACAGCAGAAGCAGCGGCGCAGCGGCAAAGTGTTCGACGGCGACAACGACATGGTCGTCATGCACGCCGAATTCGACAGAGTCGCCGGCGAGCGGGTCAAGACATCGCTGTTTGCCCTAGCCGACCGAATGTTCAGAGAAGATGCCAAGAGCGGATCAGATCGCACGCATGAACAACGTACTGCTGATGCCTTGGTCGCCCTCATCACCCAAAAGCCCGCGGGGGCTGACGAACCCCGTGGCAAAGCATGTGCTGATTGCTGTGATGCCGACGACGACACCGACACCGGCGATTCCGACAGTCACGGCGACCACAGTGGCCAATCCAGTCTTGACCTACCGGGGAGCGGCGAACTCACCCCGCAAGCCACCACGCTGATCGTCACCGTGGACTACGACACGCTGACCGGCCAACTCAAGAACGCTGGGCTCACTGACGGCACCCCCATCGACATCGACGAACTCCGACACATCGCCTGTGACGCCGGAATCGTTCCCGCCATCTTCGCTGCCGACGGCCAACCCCTCTACATGGGGAGAAAACAACGAGCCGCCACCGCGGCCCAGAAGCTGGCCCTGTACGTCCGGGACAAGCAATGCATTGGCTGCGGTATCCGGGCCAGCGCCTGCGACGCCCACCACATCATCTGGTGGGACGACGACGGTCCTACCGACATCACCAATCTCGTGCTGCTTTGTCCAAAGTGCCATAAGAAGGTCCATAAACGGGGCTATATCTTGGCCCACGCCTCGGATGGCCAGCGCCAACTTCGCCCACCGTCTCGCACAAGATCTCGCAGCGTCGACAAGGCATCCGGTCTCTCAGCGAACCTCAACCGGCACCAGCCCTCACGAACAATGGCCCTCTCGCGTGACAGGGAGGCCGGCTATGTGTCAAGATAACTTGAGGGCGCATACCCAAGTTCCTGGAGTGATGGCCATGCCCCGATCTATTCAAGACATCCTTGACCACGCCGATGAACTGGCCCAGCGGTTCGAGGACTACGTGCCAGCGGAAGGCGATGAAGTGCCTGTGGAGGAGTACTTGCTGAAGCGGGCCGTCATGGCCCGGGCCCGCTGCGAAGGAGAGATCGTGGAAGCCGTCGCTGCGGCCCGGTCGAGTGGCATCACATGGAACAAAATCGGAGAGATTTTGGGAACCTCCCCACAGGCTGCCCAGCAGCGCTATGGAGCGATGGTCGAGCAAACCGAAGCGGGCCACTAACTGCCAGCTACTCCTCCGGCACCCAGCAGTACTATCCGGCAAGTGACGATGGACGCGGAAAACCGCATCGCCGAGCTGATTGAGCGCATCCGCTACCACGATCAGCTTTATCACACCGATGACGCCCCGGAGATTCCCGACGCTGACTACGACCGACTCAAACGCGAGCTATTGGAGCTTGAGGCAGCCCACCCAGAACTAGCCCGACCCGACTCCCCCACCCAGACGGTCGGCGCCGACCCATCCACCCTGTTTGCACCGGTGGAGCACCGGATGCCGATGATGTCCTTGGACAACGCCTTCGACCGGGGCGAGCTGAATGCCTGGATTGATCGGGCCCAGCGCCGTTTGATCGCTGTTCGAACTCGCAGGGCCGCCGAAGAAGCAAACAGTCAGGGAGTGCTGCTTTTAGCCGGAGAGGAAAAAAGGGCCGAAGGGGAAGTCACAGCCGAGACGGGAGCGACCTCTGTCAAGTTGGACAATCTTGTGTGCGAACTCAAGTTCGACGGGCTGGCCGTGTCGCTGCGATACGAGAATGGCGTTTTGGTCCAGGCTGCAACTAGAGGGAACGGGAGAGTGGGTGAGGACATCACTGCGAACATTCTCACCCTCAAGCCTGTGCCCCACCGACTCCCCGCAGGAGCACCCCAAGTTCTGGAAGTGCGGGGTGAGGTCTACATGCCTTTGGCCGCCTTTGATGCTCTCAACGCTCAGCAAGATGCCGAGGGTAAGCCTCGTTACGCCAACCCCCGAAACACCGCAGCAGGTTCGCTGCGGCAGAAAGATCCGTCGATCACTGCCACTAGAGGCTTGTCGATGTGGTGCTACTCAGTTGGCGAGGTCCAGGGAGGCCCAGAGTTGGCCACCCATAGTGCCACCCTGGAGTACTTGGACAGTCTGGGCCTGCCGGTCAACCCGGAGACCACTGCGGTGGAGTCTGTTGACGCAGCCTGGCAGTTCGTTGAGCAGTGCGAGGCCATGCGGCACGACCTGCCCTATGAAATCGATGGCGCGGTCATCAAGGTCGACCACCTGGATCTCCAGCAGGAACTCGGATCCACCAGCCGGGCTCCCCGCTGGGCCGTCGCATACAAGCTCCCCCCTGAGGAGAAGACCACCAAGCTCTTCGACATCCATGTATCCATCGGCAGCAAGGGCAAGGCCACTCCTTTCGCAGTGCTGGAGCCGGTGTTCGTTGGCGGCTCCACCGTGGCGATGGCCACACTGCACAACGAGGATCAGGTGCGGGAGAAAGACGTCCGGCCTGGCGATACCGTGGTAGTTCGCAAGGCCGGCGATGTGATTCCCGAAGTGCTGGGACCAGTGCTGGCCGACCGACCCTCGGGGCTCCCCGAGTGGGTGTTCCCAGAGGTGTGCCCCTGTCCACACCGAGCCGAGTTGAAGAGGGAGGGGGACGATGCCGCCCATTACTGCCGATTCCTCCAGTGTCCCGAGCAACTCCGAGGCTGGATCGAGCATTTTGCCGCTCGCAACGCCCTCGACATCGAGCACCTGGGCGAACAGCGGGTTCGCCAGTTCATTGATCTGGGCCTAATCGCCGACGTGGGCGATATCTACACCTTGGATTTCGATCTCATCGGCCAACAGGAGGGGTTCGGCGAGCTATCGGTGGCCAATCTGGCTACGGCCATCGAGGCCTCCAAGCAGCAGACGCTGGCTCGCCTGCTGGTGGGCCTGAACATCCGCCATTTGGGCGATACCACTTGCGAAGTGCTGGCAGAGGCATTCGGACATCTGGACCGCATCATGGAGGCGTCTGTGGACGATTTGGCCGAGGTAGACGGGATTGGGCCGGTCATCGCCGGGAGCGTCCACGAGTTCTTCCGGTCAGAGGTCAATCAAGACATCATCGAGAAGCTGCGGGCAGCCGGACTCAACTTCGCCGAGGACTCCGACCAGATCGAAGCCGAGGCGCTGCCTCAAACCTTGGAGGGGATGACCATCGTGGTAACCGGCGGGCTGGAGGGCTACACCCGCGACGGAGTGGGGGCGGCCATCAAGGCCCGGGGCGGCAAGTCCCCGGGCAGCGTGTCGTCCAAGACCACCGCCCTGGTGGTGGGAGAGAACCCGGGTGCCTCCAAGCTGGACAAAGCCGAGAAGCTGGGCGTTCCGGTGCTCGATGGGGCACAGTTCGAGCAACTGCTTGAAACCGGGGTGATTGCGTGAAACGAGGCCGGCAATGGCTGGGAGTCTTGTTGGCACTTTTGGTTGCCGTTGCCGGGGTTGCGGCTATCAACGCCAGCCCGGCGGCGGCCGTTGAGGCGTCGGATCGGTGCTTTGGCCACCATCGGTTCGGCCAGCAGCCCGTCCCGGTGGCCAAGACCGCCGATGGGGAAACTGTGTTGGCCCAGGTGGAGTGGGGTTTCCACGAGTCTATCGGCTGCTACCTGGCACTGGACGAGAGCGCCTTGGGCGCACTTCGAGCCAATGCCGCGACCCTGGCGGTTCCCACCGGTTCCAGCACCGATGCGTCTGATCGTTGCTTCGCCCATCATCGGTTCGGCCAGCAGCCGGTCCCGGTGGCGAAGTCCGTTGACGGGCAAACTGTGTTGGCTCAGGTGGAGTGGGGTTTCCACGATTCGATCGGCTGCTATCTCGTTCTCAACGACAGCGCGGTCAACGCCCTCAGAGCTGCTACCGAACCCCAGCCGGAGCCCGAGCCCGAGCCCGAACCGGAACCTAAGCCCGAGCCGACGACTATCGATGTCCACGTGTTCTATTGCGTCCCCAAAGACGCCGGATACACCGGAGCAACATTGCGGTCTGAAGCCGACAGGTTCAACGACGAAATCCGCGACTTTTTCTTGCGGGAGTCATCCAACACGGTCGCCTTGAATTTCATCCCCGCGGGGATCGTGTCCCCCTTCTTGGCGTGGGACAGCTTGAGGATTGGCGACTGGACGGGGACAGGGGACATAAACCCCTGCGAAGCCGAAATCTACGCCATGGGCGACTATCAGTACCCGCTGATCCTTACGGGTATCGCTCCTGGTCGCGGTGCGGCCGGTTTCACAGTCATCGCCCGCAGCAGCGTCATCGTCCCAACCCTGGAGAAGTACTCCAACGACCACCTTTCCCACACCTATCTGATCGGCCACGAACTGGGGCACTCGATATTTGACCTAGGCCATGATTCAAATTTCCTGTCCATCATGACCACCCCCGGCTATCGCCGCACCCTCGGCGAAAACCGCATCGGCTGCGACGACCTCCAGAAACTTGGCTGGGACCAACACGACCGCTGTGATCTGAACAAGCTCTTCATTCCAGAAGGCAGATTCACAGCCATCTCCACTGGTCAACACCACAATTGCGGGCTGCGAGAAGACGGCACTGCTGAGTGTTGGGGCAACAATTATCTGGAGCCAATCGATGCGCCCGCGGACTCGTTCACCTCGATTACTACTGGTCTTTGGCATTCCTGTGGCTTGCGATCCAACGGCCAGATTGAATGCTGGGGCTTCGACGTCGACCAGCGAGGCCACGACTTCGGACTGGCCAGTCCGCCGGAAGGCCGATTCACAGATATCTCTGCGGGAAGCCTCCACACCTGCGGATTGAGGGAAGACGGCACGGTCGAATGCTGGGGGTCCAGCGCCGACGGGCGCGGTAGCTTGATTGCACAGGCCAGTGCGCCCGATGAGACCGTTATCGCCATCGCCTCCGGCACCCGGCATGCCTGCGGATTGCTGGATGGAGGCTCGGTGAAATGCTGGGGCTCCAACACCGACGGACGGGGCAGCATCTCTGGACAACTGAACGCACCTAGAGGAACCTTTATCGCCGTCACCGCCGGTGCCTCACACACCTGCGGATTGCTCCAGGGGGGCTCGGTGGAATGTTGGGGCTCCAACCAAGACCGCAGTGGTGCCTACACCGGTCAGTCGAATGCGCCCAGTGGAACCTATGTGGCGATAGCCGCGGGCGACTACCACTCCTGCGGGATAAGGGATGACGGCTCGATGCAATGCTGGGGCTCCAACCAAGACGGGGCGTTGACGGTGCCGGGCGGGAAGTTCATCGCGGTTGATGCGGGCGCTGGGCATACCTGTGGGATTCAGGAAGACGGCACCATCCAATGCTGGGGCGGGGACTACTTCAAGGGCTTCAAGACGACTGAGTACGAGGACTTCAGAGTGCCTTTGGACAGGTTCACCTCGGTGGAGGCGGGCAGAAGCTTTACCTGCGGGATCAGGCGAAATGGCGCCATCCGATGTTGGGGTGAGTACGGACTCTCCGGGAAAACCCTGGGGGCCTCAGGAGTGTTTACCCAGGTCTCCGCGGGCATGGTCCACGGCTGTGGAGTCCGAGAAGACGGAACCGTCACCTGCTGGGGTGATGACTCGCATGGGGCGCTGTCCAACATTCCTTCCGGGCAATTCACCATGGTTACCGCCGGTGAGCGTTTTAGCTGCGGCCTGAGAGTGGATGGAACCGTCGAATGCTGGGGCTGGAACCACAGGGGGCAGACAGACGCCCCCAGCGGGGAGTTCACCTCTATCGCCACGAGCAGGGGGTTTACCTGTGGACTGCGCCCGGACAAGACTGCGGTCTGCTGGGGTGAAGACAGCTGGGGTCAAACCGCCGCTCCCTCCGGGCAGTTCTCCGCCATAAGCGTCGGCAGATTCCACGGTTGCGGACTGCGGGAAAGCGGGAGCATCAGATGCTGGGGCAGTAATAGATGGGGGGCGCTGATTGATGTCCCAACAGGGAGCTTCACGGCCGTCGCCACTGGCCTGTATCACTCCTGTGCAATCTATGAATCAGGTGCCATTACGTGCTGGGGGTCCAACGAGAACTTAGGGGGGGAGGTTGTCGGTCAGCTGGACAACATCCCCACGGGTTCGTTCACCGCGATCTCCGCCGGCGATTTCCACACCTGCGCATTGCGTGAAGACGGCTCGGTCAGCTGCTGGGGCAGCCGTTACGCTTCGGCCTGACATAAGGGGAGATCCACTTGATTGAAGCAGTGTTTTGGGATTTCGGTGGCGTGTTCACTGGTTCGCCGTTTCATCATCTCGACGACTACGCCCGGTCGCTGGGCACCACCAACGATCGACTCTTGGAGCACGTGTTCGGGAGGTACGAGGCCAACGGCGACCATCCCTGGCACCGCCTGGAGCGAGGCGAGGGAACGCTGGCCGAGGCGCTGGAGGCGGCAGACGAGTCGTGCCGGGCCGATGGCATTGAGGGGTTCACATCCGAGGGTTTCTTCAAGGCCATGAGCAGCACTAGCAGCGACGAGCGGCGAGAGCGAGCAGTCTCCAAAGTCAGAGCACTCAACGATTCGGGCATACGACAGGCCATCATCACCAACAACGCGAAGGAATTCGGCGACATGTGGCGCCAGCTCATCCCGGTCGATGAGCTGTTCGAGGCAGTGATCGACTCCAGCGCAGTGGGCATGCGAAAGCCCGATCCGAGTATCTACCAGCTCGCCCTCCAGAGATTGGAGGTTTCTCGCCCAGAAACGAGCGCCTTTCTGGACGATTTCGAGCCCAATGTGGTGGCTGCCCGAGACCTCGGTATGCACGGTGTGCTGGTAGGAGATGACATCGCTCCCGCCCTAGCTGAACTCGATCGGCTTCTCGGAACTGGCTAGCGCCCGCGGGATGAGCGGTCCTGAGAAGAGAATCCGCATCTGGATCGACCGGACTCCCCCGTCTGAGGTCGCGATCCCCCCTGATGTGGAGTTGGTTGACGGCCCTGAGCACGCCGACGGGGTGGTGGTGGCCGCCGACCGGCCGTGGGACGACGAGGTCTGCCGTCGCCTGCCCAACCTAAAGGTGGTAGCCCGCTCGGGCATCGGCTACGACAACGTGGACGTCGCCGCTTGCGCAGCCCACGGGGTAGCCGCCTGCAACACCCCCGACGCCCCCACGGTTTCTACTGCTGAACATGCCTTGGCGCTGATGCTGGCGGTAACCAAGCGGCTCAAGAGCTCCGAAGAGCGCTTGACCGCTGGGACCGCCAGCGGCCCTGGCCGATTCACCGGCCCCGGGGCGCTGGAGTTGGACGGACGCATCCTGGGGCTAGTGGGCTGCGGGCGGATCGGCAGTCTCCTAGGGCGCTACGCCGAGGCATTGGGGATGACTGTGCTGGTCTACGACCCTTATCTCGAGGCGGCTCCCGTCGGCGAGTTGGTAGGACTCGACCAGCTGTGGGCACAGGCTCATGTGGTCTCCTTGCATGCCCCGGCCACGCCGGAGACCCGCCACATCGTCAACACCGACTCGCTGGCGGCCATGCGCCCCGGAGTGATCATCATCAACTGCGCCCGAGGGGCTCTGATGGATCAGGAAGCACTGCTAGCCGCACTCGATTCCGGCCATGTGGGCGGCGCGGGCCTCGACGTCACCGAACCAGAGCCTATGCCCCCGGACCATCCACTCTTATGCCGCGACAATGTGGTTGTCACTCCCCATGTGGCCTCAACTACCACCGTGGGGATCGTAAGGCTGATAGGCCAGGCGTTGGAACAGGCTCTCATCTGGCTTAGAGGCGGGAACCCCGAGCACCTACTTGATCCCGCGGCCGCCCATCCTTCGGTTGATCGCCGAGTCAATCCCTAGAACTGGCCCAGATCTGACGCCAAAGCCGCAAATTGCCCTAGTCAGGCCGCGACCGCTCCGCCGGCTACCAATTCGTCCTGGTAAAACACCACCGCCTGGCCAGGGGCTACTCGGCGCTGGGGCTCTTGCCAGTCAACCCTGCCCGCTCTGTCCACCACCCCGACCGCTGGGGTGCCGTGAGCGCTCACTTGGACGTCCACCGGACCGTCGACCGGTTCATCGGCCCACTCGATATCGACCACATCCTGGGTCGGGGTGTACAAATCCTCTCGTCGCCCCACGGTGACCCGGCCCGCGGCAATGTCCACGTCGGTCACATACCTAGGCTCGTCGGTGCCGCCCAGGTTGAGGCCCCGGCGCTGGCCGATGGTTACCGCCTGCACTGCTTCGACTGTGCTCAACTCTGTGCCGTCGACGTCCACCACGGTGGCGGGCGACTCCCCCAATCGACGGGACAGAAAGCCCTGCCGTCCCCCGGCCCGATTGGCGATGAAGCACACATCTTGGCTGTCGGGCTTGGCCGAGTTCCGCAAACCCAGATCGGCGGCCCGCTCGCGAACCTCGGCCTTGGTCAGGTGGCCGATGGGCAACAACAACCGGGCCATCTGCTCCTGTCCCAGCATGTACAGCACGTAGGACTGGTCTTTGGCTTCGTCCACTCCCCGGCGCACTCGGTATCCGCCCTCTGCGGCCTCGAGTCGAGCGTGATGGCCGGTGGCCACCGCGTCGAAGCCCAGAGCCTCGGCCCGCACCATGAGCTTGTCGAATTTGATGTGGCGGTTGCATTCGATGCACGGATTGGGCGTCAGCCCAACCGCGTGGTGATCCACATACGGGGACACCACCCTCTGGTCAAAGGCGTCGCCGAAGTTGAACACGTGGTGCTGCAACCCCAGGAGGTCGGCTACTCGGCGGGCGTCCTCCACATCCGACACCGAGCAGCAGCCGGTATCCGACTCGCCACCCCACAGCTTGAGGGTGACGCCCACCACCTCGTGGCCCTGCTCGGCCAGCATGGCGGCGGCCACCGACGAATCCACTCCTCCCGACATGGCCGCCAACACCCTCATTGCTCAGCCCGTCCCGTAGTTCCGGAGCCGGGCCACCGCATCGGGGATCACCGCCAACGCCTGATCGATATCGACGTCCTTGGTCTCATAGCCCAGGGAAAGCCGCAGCGAGCCCCCGGCCAGCATCCGGTCGTAGCCCATAGCGGCCAGCACATGGGACGGATCCTGCGCGCCGCTAGAGCACGACGACGCGGCCGACGCGTACACCCCGGCGTCTTCCAGCAGGAACAGCAGCGCCTCCGACTCGATTCCCTCAAAACACAGGTGGGCCGACCCGGCCACCTTGCCCGATCGCTCTCCGGTCTCAATCGTGTTGGGCACCGCAGCCAAAATGCCGTCCACCAGCCGGTCCCGCAGCCCGGCCAGCCGGACTACCTGCTCAGACCGGCTCTTGAGCACCACGTCGGCCGCCGCGGCCATACCGGCGATACCCGCCGCGTTGTGGGTTCCTGAACGCAAACCTCGCTCCTGGCCACCCCCCAACATCAGCGGCGACAACTCCACCCCGTCGCGTACCACCAGCGCGCCCACCCCTTTGGGTCCGCCGAACTTGTGGGCACTCACCGAGATCAGATCGGCATCAGCCGCCAGCGAAGCCACGTCGAGCCAAGGGAAGGCTTGCACCGCGTCGGTGTGGAGCACAGCCCGGGGGGCAGCCGAGCGCACGGCCTCGGCCACTTGGGCCAAGGGCTGGACCATGCCGGTCTCGTTGTTGGCCAGCATCACCGACACCACGGTCACGTCATCGTCGAGGGCCGCGGCCAGCGAATCCAGATCGATCACCCCGGCGGCGTCCACCGATACCACCCGGCCCCCCAAGTGCTCCACCGGCTCCAGCACGGCGTGGTGCTCGATGGCCGAGCACACGGTCACCCCGCCGGCTTGCATGTGCCGTCCGACCACCGCCATGTTGTCGCCCTCGGTGCCCCCGCCGGTGAACACGATCTCTCCTGGTTGCGAGCCCAACGCCTCGGCCATCACGTCCCGGGCATCGTCGATCTTGCGGCGGGTGTCCCGGGCCATTCGGTGGGCGCCGGTCGGATTGGCATACAACTCCCGGTGCAGCGGGGCCATGGCCTCGGCCGCCTCGACGCACAGCGGGGTCGAAGCTGCATTGTCCAGATACGCAATCGAATCCGACGCCATGCCCAATCCTCCTGCTTCCCTCTATACCTTGGGGAACACCAGGTCGTCGCGCTTGGAGCGCTTGAGCTCGGCAAACGACGGCCACTCGGCCAAGGTCACCACCGCGTCCCACAGGCGCACGGACTCCTCCGGAGGCGGAATCTGGCTCACCACCGGCCCGAAGAACGACGTGGTGCCGCCACTGTGGTGAAAGGAGATGATCGGAGTGCCCACGTCCCGTCCGGTGCGGCTCAACGCCTCCTCGGTGGAGCTCCGCAGCGCATCATCCAGCGACTCGTCCTCGGCCCGGCCAGCTAGCTCACCCGGTAGGCCGGCGCGATCTAGGGCGGCCCTCAAGTGCTCGTCAGAGGCCACCTCGCCCATCGTCGAGCGAATATCCGCATCGGGATTCCAGATGGTGGATCCGTAGGCGGTGTAGAGCCCGCCCGCGGCGCTCGCACCGTGCTCGTTGCGAACCGCCTGGGCCACCCGAAGCATCCGGCGGCCCTTGTGATGCAGGTCTTGGTAGCCCTCGGGAAAGTTCTCGTAGTCGCTGTCTTCGTTGAGGATCGACAGGCAGATCAGCCGCCAGTCCACGGCATAGTCCCGCTGGCGGGCGACGTCGGCCACCCACCGTGAAGTGAGCCACGCGAACGGACAGATCGGATCCCAGAAGAACTCGATATCGGCATCGGGCATGGCGTCAATTCTACGGCCTATCGGCTGAGGTTCTCCCCGTGGACCGCTCTTAGACTTAGGTTGTGGCCAGGATCAGGGTTTCCACCACCATCGAAGCGCCTCTCGACGCCGTGTGGGAGTACGTTCGCCGAATCGACAGCCATACCGAGTGGATGGCCGACGCCGAGTCGATCTCGTTCCAGGGAACCCAGACCGAGGGCGTGGGCACCGCCTTCGATTGCCTCACCAAGATCGGCCCCCTGCGGCTCAACGATGCCATGGTGATCACCGAATGGGCCGAACAGGAGGCCATTGGAGTACGCCACACTGGACTAGTCACCGGCGAGGGCCGCTTCAGCCTTTCGCCAGCGGGAACCGACCGCACCGAATTCTGCTGGACCGAGGAGCTCCAATTCCCCTGGTGGATGGGGGGCCTGCTGGGCGACATCGTAGGGTCCCGGGTGCTCGAATGGGTGTGGCGCCGCAACCTGAAGACCCTGCGGGCCCAGTTCTAGGCCGCCTAGAGCACCTCCAACCAGCGGGAGGCGGCCCACAATGAGCCGGCGAAAGAGGCCGCGGCCACCGCTATGGCTGCGAGCACCGGGGTCGCAGTGGTGTACTTCTGTTTGCGTATTGCTTGAGCCGCAGCTGCCCCCACGAGGACACCGCCGACGAGCCCCCCGATGTGGCCACCCAGCGAAATTCCCGAAACGGTGAAGCTGATAACGAGGTTGATGGCCAGGATCGGTCCAATCGGGGTCTGGAATAAGCCCACCCCTTGGGTCAGCAAGAGAGCGGCATAGGCCCCCATCAGCCCAAAGATCGCCCCCGACGCTCCCGCCACCAGCGAGTTGGGGGTCTCGATCAGCGCCCCGAATGACCCGCTCACCAGCGAAGAGAGGTACACCGCGGTGAACGGCACTCGGCCCAGCCACCGTTCCAGGGCCAATCCCAGGATGTACAACGAGTACATGTTCACCGCGAGATGAAACACACCGTGGTGCAAGAAACCGCCGGTGAACACCCGCCACCACTCGTTGTAGACGTCAATGGCCGCCCCCCAGGTGGCGGCTTCGACTACTAGGCCGTCGAGTGTGCCCCCGCCGCCCAGGCTGTCACCCATCGCCATGCCGACGATGAACACCGCCACGTTGGCGGCGATCAGCACATAGCTGACGTACCAGGTGTCGGTTCGTTGCGGGACCATGCTTGGGCGAAGGCCGCTCGCGGTTACAGACCCACCGGGGAGCCGTCGCTCAGCAGGTTCTGGCCCACGTTCACCACCTCGGTGACCCCGGGTACCCGATCCTTGAGAATCCGCTCCACCCCGGCCTTCAGCGTGACCGTCGAGGCCGGACAGCTCACGCAGGCCCCGGTCAGTTCCACGGTGACCACGCCGGTGTCCTCGTCCACCCCGCGCAAGAAGATGTCGCCGTCGTCGGCCTGCACCGCCGGGCGGATGGCCTCAATCACCTGGGCTACGGCGTTCTCCACGCCCCAATTGTCTCAGCCGAAACCCAATTCGCCAACCTCCTCGCCGATCTCGTTCAATCAATCAAGGAGACATCTGACAGACTCGGCACCGTGGAAGTGCTGGCCCACCAGGGAGGTTGGGACGAGATCCTGTTGGTGGCCGCGCCGCTGGCCCTGCTGGCCGGCCTGCTGTATCTGGCTAACCGCCGGGCCTCTCGCGGCAAACGTCGGCCCCCAGCGCGCTGAGCTTGCCCACAAAGTCCTCGTAGCCCCGGTCGATGTGGTGGGGATCGCACACCACGGTCTCGCCCTCGGCGGCCAACCCGGCCACCACGAGGGCTGCACCCGCCCGGATGTCGGACGCCCGCACCGGAGCACCGCTGAGCCGGTCCACTCCCCGGATCACGGCATGGTGGCCCTCGGTGCGGATATCGGCGCCCATGCGCAATAGTTCGTCCACGTAGCGGAACCGGCCCGAGAAGAGATTCTCGGTCACAATTCCCACTCCCTCGGCCACCGACATCATGGCCACCAGCAGCGGTTTGCAGTCGGTGGGCAGGCCGGGATACGGCAGGGTGGACACATCGGCCGACCGCAAGCGCCCGCTACTCATGGCCCAGATCCCCTCGGAGTCCGACGAGGTCCGCACCCCCATCTCGCCCAGCTTGCGGCACGGCATGGCCATGTGGTCGGGCTGGGCGCCCCGCAAGATGATCTCCCCGCCGGCCACTCCAAGTGCGGCCAAAAACGTGGCCGCCTCGATCCGATCGCTCATCGCGGTGTGCTCGGCCGGGTGCAATTCGTCCACACCTTCCACCATGATGGTGGACGTGCCCGCCCCAGTCACCTGGCCCCCCATGCGGTTCAGGAATCCGGCCAGGTCAGCGATCTCTGGCTCCCGGGCGGCATTGTCAATCACCGTCGTGCCCTTGGCCCGGACAGCAGCCATCATCACGTTCTCGGTGGCACCCACGCTGGGGAACTCCAGTAGAACCGGGCTGCCCACCAGATTGTCGGCGGTGGCGTGTACATCGCCCCCGGAGATCTTGAACCGACAACCGATGGCCTCCAGCGCGGCGATGTGCATGTCGATGGGCCGGGGGCCGAAGTCGTCGCCCCCGGGCAGGGCCACCCGGGCATGTCCGATGCCGGCCAACAGTGGTCCCAGAACCGCGGTGGAGGCTCGCAGCTGCTCGGTCAGCGAATAGGGCGCCTCGGGGTTGATGGCCGCGGGGCGCTCGATGGTGAGGGCATCGCCCAAACGGGAAACCGTGACCCCCATGGCCCGCAGCACATCGGCCATCACCGTCACATCGTCGATGTCGGGCACATTGCGGATCACGTACGTGCCCTCGGCGAGCAGACAGGCGGCCATGAGCTTCAGCACCGAGTTCTTGGCCCCGCCGATGGTCACCGATCCCTCCAGCGGACCGCGGGCGCGAACCTCGATCCGGTCCTGCTGATCGAAGTCCTCCTGGTGGACGCGTTCCACTCGATAAGTATGGTGCCCGCGCTCCCATCAGCGAAGTCAAAACTAGCGATGCGGTCACAGGGCGTTTGCGGCCGAAAAGTAGACTGCCTCAAGCCCCATGCCCCGAGTGATCTCTTGTCGCGTTCTGAGCGCGGATGCCGCCGATGTCGTACTGAATGGCCCTGGCGGCCTGCTGACCCCCCGCTCCGACATTGTTTTGGAGCGCGCCGAGCCTGAAGGGGGTTTCACCGCAGTCGAGGGGCCGGTGGATCACTACCGCCGCACGGTCTCCGTCGAGCCGATCAGCTCCGATCAGGTAGAGGTCACCGAGGTATTCGACTTTCAGCTGGCCATCCCGGTTTGGCGAGTGCTGTTCACCGTCCCCGTCAGCCGCGCCCTGCGCCAAGGACGGGACCTTCCCTGGTGGCACCCCCCCGACCGCTTCACCGCCCGCCAGGCTCGGATCGTGGCGTTGCTGGCCACATTGGCGGTGCTCGCCGGGTTCCTGGGCACCCTGCTCGGCCAGACCATCACCTTTGCGAGAGAGGAATTCGGGGAGAGCAAGTCAGCTGCGGGCGTCGCCCTGTCGCTGATCAGGCTCAGCATCCTGATCACGGTGGCCGTGGCCGCGCTGGCCGACCGCAAGGGCCGGAGGCGCACCCTGCTCTATGCCGCGGCCGGTGCCGTTTTGGCCTCAGCCGCGACTTCGCTGGTGGCCAACCTGGCCACGTTGACCGCGGTCCAAGCAATCTCCCGGGGGCTGTCCCACGCCATGGCGCTGCTCATCTTTGTGTTCGCCCTCGAGGAAGCCCCCGCCGGCTCTCGGGCGTTTGTGGCCTCCATGCTGGGGTTGGCTGCCGGGTTGGGCTCGGGAATCGCCGTCGGGTCGGTGCCCTTGGCCGACCTGGGGGATACCGCGTGGCGGCTCAGTTTCGTGGTGGCGCTGGCTGGACTGCCCCTGGTTCTGTTCGCGGCCCGTAGATTGCCGGAATCCCAGCGGTTCGAAACCGCCCGACGACAGCCTCGAACCCGACCACCCCAGCAGTACCGCTTCCGACTGATCCTCTTGGCTGTGACCTCGTTTGCGGTGCTGGTGTTTGCCTCTCCGGCCTCTCAGCTGCAAAACGACTTCTTGCGGGACGAACGGGGCTTTAGCGCCACCAAGATTGCGATCTTCACCCTGCTCACCGCCTGGACGGCGGGACCAGCAATGCTCATAGCCGGCAAGCTGGCTGACCTTCGGGGCCGACGGGTTCTTGCCTCTATCGGGGTGAGTGGCGGAGCGCTGTTCGCGTTGTGGCACTTCACCCTGGCCGGATGGCCCATGTGGGTTCTGATCGCAATGGGAACCTTCATGACTGCCACCACGGTGCCGACGTTGGGGGTGTACCGGGCCGAGATGTTCGGAACCATCCGCCGGTCGGAGTCCAACGGACTCCTCGGCATAGCCGGCGTAGCTGGCAGTGCGGCTGGACTGGCAGCCGCGGGGGTTATGGCCGACGCCTGGGGCTACGGCACTGCATTCTCGGTGCTAGTTGCCGGCCCAATCCTCGTAGCCATCCTGGTCCTCCTCTTCTACCCCGAGACAACGCGTCGCTCCCTAGAAGAGCTCAACCCTGAAGATCAGTAGGACGTTGGATGGCGCAACATAAGCGTGGTGGGGGGTGGCCCGGCTCAGGGCGCCCGCCGCCCGGACTCCATGGAGGACGGCGGGCTGGGCCGGGACAGGACCCGCCACCACGCCGGGGGGTGGTAAAGCTCTAGAGCGCCTCCAACCAGTTAGCCACAACACCAATAATGTCCACATCAGCCTTCCTCGGATCGTGGCGCTCGCCCTCCAGCCACACCACAGTCACCGGGCCTTTGATGGCGGGCAAATGCCGATCAAACTCCTCGGGACTGCCGAAAGGATCGCGGTCACCCGAGATGAACAAGCAAGGAACGTCGATCTCCGGGAAATGCGCAGTCCGCAGATTCTCCGGCTTCTTCGGCGGGTGCAGCGGATAGCTCAACAGCACCAGCCCGGCCGCGGGCATCCCTTCGGCCACCGCCATAGAGCACATCCTGCCGCCCATCGACCGGCCCCCAAGCACCAGGCGCCCAGTATCGGTCCCCAGCCGGGCGGCGATGGCCGGAATCTCCTCGCGCAAGAAGGCCAGCAGCTTAGGGGCCCGATCGGGGGGTCGGCGCCCCTGATTGCGATAGGGAAAGTTGATCCGCTCCACCGCCAGCGGGGCCAGCCCCTCGGCAAGGGCCACCAGCGTGTGCTGGTCGCGGTCTCCGCCTGCACCGTGGGTCAGCACCAGCCCGTCCACCGTGGGCTTCCCCATCACATGAACCGTCGCAGGAGATCCCTCAGGGCAGTGGCGGCTTGTTGGGCAGGGGCGTCGCCTTCGGTCGGATCGGGTCCGGCCACCAAGGCCTCTCGCAACCCGTCGGCACCCTCCAGCATGGCTCGCCAGAACTCGGCGTCGTACCCCCACGGCAGGCTGAGCTGCACCACTTGATCGTGGGCGATGGCGAAATCCTCCACCGCTTTGGTATCGGAGGTGTTGCGGCGCAGCCGGTCGGAGGAGAAGAACAGTGCCTCCAACACTTGATAGGGCTCCACCCCGGGCAGTCCTGGGCCGAACTGGCGCTGGGCGGCGGTGTTGATCATCCGGTCGAACAGGGCGTCCACCACTTCTTCGTCGGCCTCCCCCACCACCAAATTGCCGGCGTAGTCCACTTCGTGGGCGATGCCCTCACTCAGAAGTTCGCTCAACACATCGGCCTTTTGGGCTTCGTCGTAGTCCCCCAGCTCGTACACCACCGCGGGCAGGCTCTTGTCGAGGTCGGGCAGTTGGGCCCGCAGTACCTTCTCCACCGCCCTGTCGACTTCCTGCTCGTCGGCCTCGCACACGATCAGCGTCGGGCCCAGCCAGGCGTGCTCCAAATCCTCGGATCGAAGCGCGGCTTCTAGGCCATTGCGGGCGCCATACGACCACTCGTGGAATTCGTAGGCCAGTTGCTCGTCTTCGGGGCCGCCCACCGCCTCGGCCGGCTGTGGTGGCGACGGGAATGTAGCCACGCCGCACTCCGCACACTCCGACACGTCGTCGTCGTAGGGTGCACCGCATTGAAAGCACCAAACCATGCCGAACATGGTCTCAGATAACGGGGCAGCGGTCGCATCGCAGCACTACGGTTGGGCAACGTGAATGCATCGCCCGAGACCCCCGACCGCAACCTGGCGATGGAGTTGGTCCGAGTGACCGAAGTCGCCGCTCTGGCCGCCTCCCGATGGATGGGTCGGGGTGACAAGGAGGGGGCCGACGGCGCCGCGGTGGAGGCCATGCGGGTGCTGCTGCGGACCGTGCCGATGGACGGGATCGTGGTGATCGGCGAGGGCGAGAAGGACGAAGCCCCCATGCTCTTCAACGGGGAGCTCATCGGCGACGGAACGCCTCCCGAATGCGACATCGCGGTCGACCCCATCGACGGCACCACGCTCACCTCGCTGGGCCGGGGCAACGCCCTGTCGGTGATCGCGGTATCCGACCGGGGCACCATGTTCAACCCCGGACCCTGCGTGTACATGGAGAAGATCGCCTACGGTCCCGAATGCGTGGGCTATGGCATCTCGATGGACAACTCCCCCACCCGCAACCTCGAGCTGGTGGCCGAGGCCAAGAGCGAGCCGGTGCGGGATGTGACCGCGGTGATCCTCGACCGCGACCGCCACTCGGAGCTGATCGCCGAGGTGCGCGAGGCCGGCGCCCGCATCCGGCTCATTCCCGACGGCGACGTGGCCGGGGCCATCTCCACCGCCGGGCCCGACTCGGGGGCCGACATACTGTTCGGCATCGGTGGAACCCCCGAGGGCGTCATCTCTGCGGCCGCCCTCAAGTGCATGGGCGGTGAGCAACTGGGCCGGCTTTGGCCCCGCAACGACAAGGAGCGCAAGGGGGCGGAGAAACTGGGTCGGGACGTGACTCAGGTGCTCACCGCCGACGACTTGGTTCAAGGCGACAACTGCTTCTTCGCCGCCACCGGGATTACCGACGGCGACCTGCTCAGGGGCGTCCACTACTACAAGAACCACGCCAGCACTCAGTCGCTGGTCATGCGGTCGAAGTCGGGCACCGTGCGGCTGGTGACCGCCGACCACCAACAGGACAAGCTGAACAGCTTCTCCGCCATCGAGTTCGGCTAGCGTCCTGCCCCTGAAAGCGGCAGGACGAGTTCGGCTAGCACCCTGCCCCTGAAAGCGGCAGGACGAGTTCGGCTAGCCGCTTACTGATCGGTTCGGTACAGGTAGCGCAGATCCCAGTAGCCGTACAGCGTCGGCGTGGTGTTGCCGAACACGTTGCGGACCGCCCCCAACCGCTCGCCCTGCGTGGTGTAGATGAGCGGCACGTTCTCGGCGACGATCGCCTGCGCATCCCAGTAGTGCTGTACCCGCTGCTCGTGGTCGAGCTCTTTGCTGCCGGCGATGTACAGCTCGTCGATCTCCGCCTCCCACTCCGTGGCGGGCTCAGGCTGATTCGGATGCCAGAGGTGCAGGCCTTCGCCGCTGTGCCACACGGTCATTCCGCCGAAGGGGTCGGGGCTGCCGGTCAGTCCCACCACCATGGCCTCCCAGTCGTAGGTGGCCGTGAGCTGGGCCACCATGTCGCCGAAGTCCACGATGCGGAAATCAACGTCGAGGCCGATGGCCGTCATCCCCTCATGAATGATGCCGGTGATCTCGGAGCGAACGCTGTTCCCCTCATTGGTGACCATCGTGAACGAGATGGGGTTGCCCATATCGTCCTCGCGGATGCCGTCGCCGTCGGCGTCCAGCCAGCCCATTTCGTCGAGGATCTCGTTGGCCCGGTCGAGGTCGTAGGCGTACTGATGCACCAACGGATTGTGAAAATCGCCTGCGGCCGGGCTAACCGAAGACCACTGCGGATAGCCCAGACCGTGCTGGACCCCGTCGATCATGGCTGCTTTGTCCATGGTGTGGGCAACGGCCTGTCGGAATGCCGTGTTCTGGAACCAATGCAGTTGCACCGGATCGACATACGGCTCGCCCGCGTCGTTCGACCCGGGGTTCTGATTGAACGCCAAGAAATTGGTGCCGAACCCGGGACCTCGGCGATGCAGGGTGAAGTTCTCCACATCGGCCACCGGATCGAGCACCGCGAACTCCTCGCCCAATACGCCGTGGAAATCGGTGGTTCCGTCGCGGAACAATTCCAGTTCGTCTTCGAGCTCTTCCACGATCAACTGCACCACCCGGTCGAGATACGGCAGGCGCCCTCCCGCATCGTCAACCAGCCAGTAGTCGGGGTTCCGCTCGAAGACGACACGCTCGCCGGGGGTGTACTCCCCGATGGTGAACGGGCCGGTGCCGATTATCTCGGCAGGATCAGTGTCGATGTCCCAAAACTCCTCGAAGGCGCCCGCCTCGATAGGCCCCTCGACAATGTGCTTGGGGTAGATGGCGGTGCCCATTGAACGCAGGAACGGCGCGAACGGCTGCGGGAGGACGAATTCCACGGTGTGGTCGTCGAGCGCCGTCACCGTCATCTGCGACTGCTCCCACTGGCCGGTCTCAGAATCCAGGAATCGGAACTCGAAGGAAGCCCGGCTCGCCGCTTGGAAATCGTCGTTGTAGATGACGCGGTTGAACGTGAACTCCACGTCGTGGGCGGTGAACGGGGTGCCGTCGTGCCACTGCACGTCGTCGCGCAGATGGAACACCCAGCGAAGCCCGTCGTCGGAGCGCTCCCACGACTGGGCCAGCAGCGGCTCGATCTCGTCGTTCAGCCACGAGGTCTCGGTGAGGCCCTCGAACAGGTATCCGAGCACGTTCGACGATCCGGCGTCCCTGGAAAGAGCGAGGTTGAACGTGAGGGGCTCGGAGATCGTCGCCACCGTGAGCGCGCCGCCGTGATCGCCGATCTCATAGGAGAATCCCTCGGCGTTCCGGCGCAATTCCTCCACGATGGCCATAGACGGAACAAGTTCCCCGAACGCAGCAGCAGCCGCCACGCGACGGCGGAGCTGCTCCAGAGCCGACTGGCCCGCCGGCTCGATTGCCTCGCTCTCATCGGGCAGCGCAGGCTCGGCGGTCGGAACGGGCGGTGTAGCCGTCGGCTCGGCACTAGTAACAGGGGTCGGCTCGGGCGGCTCAGCCGTTGGCTCGGCGGCGTCTGGCTCTACGGAGTCTGTGTCCGGCGCGACGGTCGCTTCGGGCGTCGACGCGGTGGGGGCAGGATCATCGTCCGAACAGGCGAACGTGAAGGCGAAAACGAGCACGAGCACGAGACCGAGCCACCGTTTGGGGTTCATTCCACGAGTCCTTGCGAGCATGCGAGGGCAACCTATTTGCGGCGGGAGAACCAACCGATGGTCGCCCGTCGCAGATGCCGAGGCGCTTTGCTGGACAAGACGGCGAGCACCCGGTTCTGCCAGCTGCTTATCACCTCGGGCCGGGACTTTGCCGCCGCGGCCAATGCCACTGAGGCCACGGCATCGGCGTCTTGCCATCCAATCGACGGCCACCGGTCCAAATCCCAGTTACCCCGCTGGTGAAACTCGGTGTGGGTGAGTCCGGGCAACACGGTGGTGACCGTTACCCCAGTGCCTTTGTGCTCTTCATATAGGCCCTCGCCGAAGCTGGTGATGAACGCTTTGGTGGCCGAGTACACCGCAGTCGTGGGCATGCCTTGAAGCGAGGCCATGGACGACACCAGGATCACCTGGCCCCGGTCCCGGGCGGTCATCGGTCCCAACGCGGCATGGGTCAGCCGCACCAGCGCCACCACGTTCACATCAATGGTCTCCGACACCTCAGCAAGATCTTGAGCGTGAAACAGCCCCTCGTAACCCAACCCGGCATTGTTCACCAGCAGATCGATGGGCGCCTCCTCAGCCACCACCCGCTTCTCCACCGCGGCCAACCCCTCTGGCTCGCACAAGTCGGCCTCCAGCACCTCCACGTCCAATTGCCCCTCGCTGGCCCGCAACTCAGCAGCCAGTTCCTCCAATCGGTCGCCGCTCCGGGCAACCAGCACCAAGTCAACCCCCGCCGCGGCCAATTGCACGGCCATCGCCCGTCCGATCCCCGTCGACGCCCCAGTGACCAACGCCCGCTCCCACTGCAACCCCCGAGATCTCCCCAAACCCATTCCAAGCACCCCCATCAGGAACGAAGCCGACGATCTCACGCTGACAAATTAGTGGTATTTCAGCTAACGGTGGCGGAGTCGCTGAGTAGGGCGACGGTGTCGTGGGAGACTTCCACGAAACCGCGCTCGACGGCGATGGTGGTCTTGGCGCCGTCGGTGGTGTACACCCGCACGTCGCTGGGCACCAGGACACCCAGGAAGGGCACATGGCCGGGTTGGAACGCGATCTCCCCGTCGGTGGTGCGGGCCACCACCATCTCGGCTTCGCCGGTGTAGACGATCTCCTCGGGGGAGACGAGCTCGACGTTCAGGGCCACGGTCAGGCTGCCTGGGCCTCGAGTTCGGCGGCTTTGCGGTGGGCGTCCTCGGCGCCGCCGACCATGAAGAATGCCTGCTCGGGCAGGTCGTCGAGGTCGCCCCTCACCAAAGCCTCGAAGGAGTCCACCGTCTCGTTGACGGGGGTGAACACGCCGGGCAGACCGGTGAACACCTCGGCCACGAACATGGGCTGCGACAGGAAACGCTGCACCTTGCGGGCCCGGGACACGATCACCTTGTCCTCCTCCGACAGCTCGTCGAGGCCCAAGATGGCGATGATGTCCTGAAGCTCCTTGTAGCGCTGGAGAATCTCCTGCACCCGGCGGGCCACACCATAATGGCGATCTCCAACCACCTCGGGAGTCAGGATGGTCGAGGTGGAGGCCAGCGGGTCCACCGCCGGGTAGATGCCCAGCGCGGCGATGTCGCGGCTCAGCTCGGTGGTGCCGTCGAAGTGGGTGAACGAGGTGAACGGCGCCGGGTCGGTGTAGTCGTCGGCGGGCACGTACACGGCCTGCAATGAGGTGATGGAGCGGCCTCGGGTGGAGGTGATGCGCTCCTGGAGCTCGCCCATCTCGTCGGCCAGCGTGGGCTGATAACCCACCGCCGAGGGCATCCGGCCCAACAGGGTGGACACTTCGGAGCCGGCCTGCACAAAGCGGAAGATGTTGTCGATGAACAAGAGCACGTCTTGGTTCTGCACGTCGCGGAAGTACTCGGCCATTGTCACCCCGGCCAGGCCCACCCGCAGCCGCACGCCGGGAGGCTCGTCCATCTGGCCGAACACCAGAGCGGCCTTGTCCAAAACGCCCGACTCCTCCATCTCCAAGAACAGGTCGGTGCCCTCACGGGTGCGCTCGCCCACCCCGGCGAACACCGACACGCCACCGTGCTGGGTGGCCACCCGGTTGATCATCTCGGTGATGAGAACGGTCTTGCCCACACCAGCGCCGCCGAACAGGCCGATCTTGCCGCCCTCCTTGTAGGGGGTGAGCAGATCGATGACCTTGATGCCGGTCTCAAACATGCGGGTGGACGGCTCAAGGGAGTCGAACGAGGGGGCTGGCCGGTGGATCTCCCACTCCTCGCCCACGTCCAGGGTGTCGCGGTCGGTGTCGAGGCAATCCCCCACCACGTTCCACACGTGGCCCAGGGTCACATCGCCCACCGGCACCGTCATGCCCTGGCCGGTGTTGCGCACCACCGTGCCTCGGGTGAGGCCGTCGGTGGGCTTCAGGGCGATGGCCCGCACCCGGCCCTCGCCGATCTGCTGGGCCACCTCGGCCTTCACGGTCACGGTCTCCCCGTCGACGTTCACGTCGAACTCGAGGGCGGTGTTGATCTCCGGGAGGGCGTCCGGGGGGAACTCGGCGTCGATGACCGGGCCGGCGATTGCGACCACCCGGCCGTCTTTGAGGTTCTCCGACATGTGAACTTCTTCTCCTACTGGTTGGCGGTGGCGAGGAGATCGGCGATCTCGCCGTCATCGTCCTCTTCCTTGAGGGCTTCGGCACCGCCGACGATCTCCATGATCTCGGTGGTGATGGCGTCTTGGCGGGCCCGGTTCATGGCCCGGGTGAGCTTGGTGATCAGCTCTTCGGCGTTGTCAGTGGCCGCCTTCATGGCCCGCTGGCGGTTGGCGTGCTCGGAGGCGGCCGCGTCCAGCAGCGCCGAGAACAGCCGGGATTCCACGTATCGGGGAAGCAGCGACTCCAGAACCCCCTCGGGGGAGGGCTCGAACTCAAAGGCGGCCCGCAGTTCGCCCGTTCCGGCGGCGGCGATCACGTCGATGCTCTCCAGCGGCAGGAAGCGGCGCACCGCCACCCGCTGGGTGCCGATGGTGAAGAACTCCATGTAGGCCAAGATCACCTCGTCGATATGGCCCGATTCGAATCGGTCGGCCACGATCTCGGCCACCTGGCGGGCGTCGTCGTAGGTTGGGGTGTCGCTCATGCCGGTGAACGACTCGTCGATGCGATAGTTGCGGAACCGGAAGTAATCCTGGCCCTTCTTGCCGATGAGCATGAGCGAGTAGTCCAGCCCCTTGGTCTGGGCGTCCATCAGCTCTCGCTCGGCCGCCTTGATCACCGAGCTGTTGTAGGGCCCGGCCAAGCCCCGGTCGGACGTGATGACCACGAAACCCACCCGGCGCACCGGGTCTCGCCGCTCCAGCAGAGGATGCGAGGCCTCGGCCCCACCAGCAGCCACGTCTTCGATAACGCTGGTGAGCTTCGTCGAATAGGGCCGGGCGGCGTGGGCCCGTTGTTGGGCTTTCACCACCCGAGTGGCGGCGATCAGCTCCATAGCCCGGGTGATTTTCTTGGTGGACTGCACCGACGAGATCCGCCGGCGAAGCGCCCTCTCCTGACCACCCGGCATAGATTCAGTCTTCCTCGGGCCGCTGGATGTCGGTCTCGGGAAGCGTGTGGTCGGCGTCTACTACTCCGGCTTCAGCTTCGGCCTGCGCCTCGGCGTCGGGCTCGTCACCCTCGGGCTCGGCCGACGACTCGAACTGGGCGGCAAAAGCCGACACCGCGGCTTCCAAAGCCTCTTCATCCACCGCTCCGGTGTCCACCACTGCCGACATCAAGTTGGCGTTGCGGGCTCGGACCCACTCCAGCAGCTCAGACTCGAAGCGAGCTACATCTTCGACTGGGATGTTGTCCAGGTAGCCCCGGGTGCCGGCGTACAGCGACACCACCTGCTCTTCCACCGGCATGGGCGTCTGAATGCCCTGCTTGAGCAGTTCGGTGAGGCGGTAGCCCCGGTCGAGCTGGGCTTGGGACACTGCGTCGAGATCGGAGCCGAAGGCGGCAAAGGCTTCGAGCTCGCGGAACTGCTGGAGGTCGGCTTTGAGCGTGCCCACCGCGGTCTTCATGGCCTTGATCTGGGCGGCAGAACCCACCCGGGACACCGAGATGCCCACGTCCACCGCGGGCCGCACCCCGGACTTGAACAGGTCGTCCTGCAAGAAGATCTGCCCGTCGGTGATGGAGATCACGTTGGTGGGGATGTAGGCCGACACGTCGCCGGCCTTGGTCTCGATGATGGGCAGCGCGGTCAGCGACCCCGCCCCCCGCTCGTCGCTCAGCTTGGCCGCCCGCTCCAGCAGTCGGCTGTGCAGGTAGAACACGTCGCCGGGGTAGGCCTCGCGTCCCGGCGGGCGGCGCAGCAGCAACGCCATCTGGCGATAGGCTTCGGCCTGCTTCGACAGGTCGTCGTACACCGCCAGGGCGTGGCCGCCGTTGTCCATCCAGTGCTGGCCCATGGCGCAGCCGGCGTAGGGGGCCAGGTACTTGAACGGAGCCGGATCGGAGGCGGGGGCCACTACCACCACCGTGTACTCCATGGCACCCCGCTCGGCCAGCGTGGCCACCGCTTGGGCCACGGTGGAGGCCTTCTGGCCTATGGCCACATATACGCACTTCACCCCCTGGCCCTTCTGGTTCAAGATGGTGTCCATGGCCACGGTGGTCTTGCCCGTTTTGCGGTCGCCGATGATCAGCTCCCTCTGACCCCGGCCGATGGGGATAAGCGAGTCGATGGCCTTGATGCCAGTCTGAATGGGCTCGTGTACCGGCTTGCGGCCGGTGATGCCGGGCGCCTGCACCTCCATGCGGCGGGTGTCGGCGCCGACGATGGGGCCTTTGCCGTCTACCGGCTCGCCGAGGGCGTTCACCACCCGGCCCAAGAGGGCGTCGCCCACCGGTACCGACAGGATGTCGCCGGTGGAGCGGACGGCCTGGCCCTCTTCGATCTCGTCCACCTCGCCGAGCACTACCGCGCCGATGGAGTCCTCGTCGAGGTTCAGGGCCAAGCCGATGGTCCCGTTCTCAAACTCGAGCATCTCGTTCACCGCCGCGCCGGGCAGCCCGGAGATGCGGGCGATGCCGTCGCCCACTTCGGTGATTCTCCCCACCTGGGCCAACTCAACCTCGGGCTGGAAGCCCTCCAGATTGCGGCGTATGGCCTCGGCGATGGAACCAGTGTCGATGGTCAGCTCTGCCATTGCTCTCCTCGGTAAGAAACGTTCATCAAATCAATCGCATCGGGCTAGAAGGTGTCCCGAAGCTGGCTCAGGCGGTGGCGAACCGAACCGTCGATCACCTCGTCGCCGATGGTGGCCACCACGCCGCCCATGATGCTGGGATCGACGACCACCTTGATGTCCACCTGATGGCCCGTGGCCGCGCTCAGCGCAGCCGACAACCGCTCTGCCTGGTCTTCGGTCAGCGCCACCGCAGACCGCACCTCGGCCACTGAGCGGCCCCGGTCTCGGGCATTGATCTCCACGGCCTCCCGGGCGATGCCAGCCAGATCGGACGACCGTCCGGCGGCCACGATCATGGACACCATGGCGGTGGTGGTGTCGGAGGCGTGGCCGCCCAGCAGGTCTTCCACGATCTGCTGGCGGCGGGCGGCGGGCACCTGCCGGTCGGACAGCGTCATGCGCAGCTCATCGGAGCCTTCCAGCGCCCGAGCGACGCGAAAGAGCTCGTCGGCCACCAGGTCGAGGTTGCCCTCGGCCCGGGCCACCGCGGCCACGGCATCGGCGTAGCTGGCAGATCGCTCAGCCATTAGCTCAGTCCTGGCCCGCGCCCACGCTGGCGATGTAGTCGTCGACCAACTGGCGCTGCATCTCGGGGTCTTCCAGGCTGCGGCCCAGCACCGCTTCGGCCGCGCCGAGGGCGATGTCGGACACCTCCGACTGAAGGTCGGCGATGGCCTGGCGCTTGGACGCTTCCACGTCGGCCGCGGCCCGCTCGCGCATTTCGGCGATATCGGCCTCGGCCCGAGCCTGAAGGTCGGCTCGAACCGCTCCAGCCTGCTCCCGGGCCTCGTCCACGATGCGGGCCGCCTCGGCCTTGGCGTCGGCCAGCTCCGCTTCGTAGTTGGCCTTCACCTCGGCGGCCTCGGCCCGCTGGCGGTCGGCGTCGTCGATGGCGTCTTGGATCCGCTGGGTGCGCTGCTCCATGAGGTTCTTCACCACCGGGAACAGCTTCCACTTCATAAGCGCCAGCAGTACCACAAATGCCGCGCCACCCCAGATGATCTCAGTGAGCTCTGGAATGATCGGGTTGGGCGCCTCAAGGCAGCCTTCGAGATCCTTCTCGAAGTCTTTCTTGAGCTCCTCAGCGCCTTCTACTTTCGCCTCGTAGGCCGTCTTCAGGTTCTTGGCCGCGGTGAAGCCATCCCCCTCGATCCCTTCGAACTCGGCCGCAGCAATCTCATCAAGAATGCAGGATCCAACCGTCTCTGCGGCACTCGCCGCCGACGCGCTGAGCGCGACCGCGGCCACCACCACAGCAGCCGCGGCCCAAAGCCGCTTGCTCATGGCAGAAGGAGGATGAAGACGACGAAACCGATGAGGGCCAGCGCCTCGGTGAAGGCGATGCCCAAGAACATCGTGGTCCGAGCAACGCCGGCCGACTCCGGCTGACGGGCCATGGCGGTGATGGCGTTCCCCACCACGATGCCGATGCCGACGCCGGGGCCGATGGCGGCGAGGCCGTAGCCCAGGCCCGCGCCGATGGCGCTCAGGCCCGCTTCCTGGTCACCAGTCACCTGGGCGAGGATGGTGGAAATAAGTGCTAGCAAGGTAAATGTCTCCTAGTGCTCGGGGTGTAGTGATCCGCCGATGTACACGGCGGTGAGAATGGTGAAGATGAAGGCCTGGAGGGCCGAGACGAAGATCTCGAACGCGGTGAGCAGGATCAGGGCGGCAAACGGCAGCACCGCAGGCACGTAGAGGGTTCCCCACAACGCGGCCGACAGCACTGCGAAGGTCACCAGCAACAAGTGGCCGGCCACCATGTTGGCCCAGAGCCGGATGGCCAGCGACAGCGGGCGGATCAACAGAATCTGGAGCAACTCGATGGGCGCCACCAAAATGTAAAGGGCCTTGGGCACTCCCGGTGGGAACAGCGCCCCCTTGAAGTAGTGGTAGAAGCCCTGCGCCCGGATACCCACCACGTGGTAGATGGCCCACACCACCAGCGCCAGTGCCAGCGGGATGGCCATGCGGGAGTTGGCCGGGAACTGGATGAACGGAACGACTTCGAAGATATTGCTGAAGAAGACGAAGAAGAACAGCGTGGTCAGGAAGGGAAGGTACCGGCGGCCGTCGGGGCCAATGGTCTGCATGATGATGCTGTTCTCGACAAAGTCGATCCCCGCCTCGGCCACCGTCTGCGCCCCGGTGGGCACTAGCGATCGGCGCCGGCCCGCCGCCCAGAACAGCCCAGCAGTCAGCAGCAGCGCGGCGATGTAGATCAACCCGGTCTTGTTGAGAGCCACCGGCGTGTCGGTGAACAAGAAGTCGGGCCAATTGAAGAGCTGCGAGACCGGAGGAAAGTCCAGGGCAAACACGTTCACTGAGTGGCTCCTTGTGGCTTCAAGCCGGGGTAAGCGAGGGACATGGAGACGTATCGGGTCTCCCAAACCAGCAGAACAATATGGGCCGCGACCAGCGTGATGACAAACGGCAGCGCCTCAAACCACCCGGTATTTCGCACCAGGAAGTAGGCACCGGTGAGAATTCCCAGGCGGATGAAGTATCCGCCCATCACCCCGGCCATCAACATGGTGGGAGAAATCCGCATCGACCAGGTGATGAGCGAGGCGGCCAACCAGAAGTTGACCAGGATCAGCCCGAGGGCGTAACCGCTCGACCACAGACCGTCGAACCCCCACACCCCGGCGCACACCCCAACCAGCACCGGACCGCCAATCAAGCCTCGCCGGACGATATCGGTGGCCATCGCCCGCTCGGGGGCCTCCTCCCCCATCGCCGTCGGCTGATCAGCCATCGCCAGCCTCCGAAGCCCCAGCCTTCGAACCAGAATCGACTCGACGGCTGGGCAGGTTGCGGTCGAAGGCCTCCATGCGCTCGCTGTAGGCCCTCATGGCTTTCCACGAGGTGTAGGAAGCAGTCAACAGGCACAAGACCAACGTGATGATCGGCTGGGTGTCGAGGGCACGGTCGATGAGCCAGCCGAAGAAGGCGAAGACCGCCGGGGTGGCCACCAATTCGAAGGCGATGGATAGGGCGTCCCCCGCACTCTGACGGTCGTGTTGTTGGCGAGTCTGCGTCATTGCAGTTGGCACAGGTTGGGCCCCTATGTCGAGTGGTCTGGCCTCGCCAAAATGGTTTCGCGAACCACGCCAAAGGGCCAAATCATCAGGCTGGCTGCCCGAAGAGCCAATGAGTCCCGATCAGGGGGTCCGCCGGCGCAAGATGGGGTGAAAAACGGTGTAGAGCACCAGCACCAGGGCCGCGGCGGCGGGGACCATGATCACCTCACCCTCTCCGGTGTAGGTGGGATACAGCACCAGGGTGGACATCAAGGCGGTGAACAGCCACAGGATCAAAACGCTGCGGCGATGGCCGTGGCCCAGGCTCATCAGGCGGTGGTGCAGGTGCTCTTTGTCGGGGGCGGTGATGCTGGTGCGGGCCCGAGTGCGCCGCAGCACTGCCCACAGCACGTCCACTACCGGCACAGCCAGGATGATGAGCGGGATGAGCATGGGGGCGAACAGAAAGTAGGTCTGGCCGGCGAACGGCTCGCTGCTGCGCCCCCCCACCGAGACCGTGGAGGCGGCCAGCAGCGTGCCCAAAAACAGCGCACCGCCGTCGCCCATGAAGATGCGGGCCCGGTGGAAGTTCTGGGGAAGGAACCCCACCGCCACCCCGCTGGCGATGATGGCCACCAGCGGCCCGATGTTGTTGGGCAAGAGCACCTCTTCATCGGTGAGCTTTAAGGAGTACACGAAGAACGTGAGCCCGGCGATGGCCACGATGCCTGCGGCCAGCCCGTCGAGGCCGTCGATCAGGTTGATGGCGTTGGCGATGGCCACCAGCCACAGCACCGTGACCACGAAGGCCAGGTCTTGGGACAGGATCAGCGCATCCAGCACCGGCAGTCTCAGATTCAGCACGGTCACCCCGGCAAACGACAGGATGCTGCCGGCCAGCACCATGGAGGCCACCTTGGCCGGGGCCGACATCTCCCTCACGTCGTCGTAGGTGCCGAACACGATCATCACCAGCGCGGCGACCACGATGCCCGCTGGCTCCGAGGCCGTGGCGAACACCACGTCGAAGTCGCCTATCAGCCAGGCGGTGCCCATGGCCGACAAAAAGCCGATGAACATGGCCACCCCGCCGAGCACCGCGGTGGAGCGCTCGTGGACTCGTCGGGCATCGGGCTCCACCATGAGGCCCCATCGCTCGCTGATCCGGCGCAGTACCGGCGTGGCCACCAGCGTGACCCCCGCAGCCACCGCGAAGACGATTAGATAGCTGTTGAGATCAGGGGCCATGGTGGTGGGAGGCGCCCTCTGCGACGCCTATCCGGCCAGCGAATAGGGGGTAAAACGCCGGCAGAGGTCAAAGACCTCGGAGCGGACGTCGGCCACCGCGCCCTCGTCGTCGCGCTGGCGCAGGGTCCGACCGATCAAGGCGGCGATAAGGCCCATTTCCGCGGGGCCCATGCCCTGGGTGGTGGTAGCCGGCGTGCCGATCCGTACCCCGCTGGTAACGAATGGCGACCGAGGGTCGTCGGGCACGGTGTTCTTGTTGAGGGTGATTCCCGCTCGGTCGAGCACCTCTTGGGCCACCTTGCCGGTCAACTCGTCGTCGAAGGTCCGCAGATCCACCAGCAGCAGGTGGTTGTCGCTGCCTCCCGACACCAAGCGGAACCCCTCCTCGGCCAGCCCCTTAACCAGCGCTCCGCTGTTTTGCACGATGCGACCGGCGTAGTCGGCGAACTCGGGGGTGGCGGCCTCGCCGAAGGCCACCGCCTTGGCCGCGATCACATGCTCTAGGGGGCCGCCCTGGAGGCCAGGGAACAGAGCCTTGTCGATGGCCGGGGCCAGATCTTGGGTACACAGGATGGCTCCGCCCCGGGGGCCGCGCAGGGTCTTGTGGGTGGTGAAGGTGACGATGTCGGAGTACGGCACCGGATTGGGGTGCTTTCCGCCGGCGATCAGCCCGGCGATGTGGGCCGCGTCGAACATGAACAGGGCGCCCACCTCATCCGCGATGGAGCGAAATGGCGCGGGGTCGATGATGCGGGGATAGGCGGTGGCGCCAGCCACGATCAGCTTGGGCCGGTGTTCGAGGGCCAAATCCCGCACCTGGTCGTAGTCGATTCGCTCGTCACTGGGGGTTACCCCGTAGGCCACGAAGTGGTAGGTGCGTCCGCTGATGTTCACCGGGGAGCCGTGGGTGAGGTGGCCGCCGTGGTCCAGGCTCATCCCCAACACCGTGTCGCCCGCCTCCAACACGGCCAGGTAGGCGGCCACATTGGCATTGGCCCCCGAGTGGGGCTGCACGTTGGCGTGATCGGCCCCGAACAGGGTGGCGGCCCGCTCTCGGGCGATGGACTCCACCTCGTCGATCACCATGTTGCCGCCGTAGTAGCGACGGCCGGGATAGCCCTCGCTGTACTTGTTGGTGAGCACCGACCCAGTAGCCGACAACACCGCAGGCGAGGCGAAGTTCTCCGAGGCGATGAGCTGCACGGTGGTGTTCTGACGCTCCACCTCCCGGCGGACCATGTCGAACACCGGGTCGTTTCTGCTATCCGGCCACATCACCGCGCTGCCTCTTCTGTGGACAATGGGGCATCGATCCTCTGCTATCCGGCCACATCACGGGGCCACCTCTTCTGTGGGTAATAGGGCATCGATCTTGGCCACCCGGGGAACGTGGCGGCCCTCCTCAAAGGTGGCCCCCAGGAAGGTGTCCAGGGCTTCGCGGGCCGCCTCGGGGCCAATCAGCCTCTCCCCTAGACAAATCACGTTGGCGTCATTGTGCTCCCGGGTAAGCCGGGCCGAGGTTACGTCGTGCACGGTGGCCGCCCGCACGCCGGGCACCTTGTTGGCCGCCATGGCGATCCCGATGCCGGTGCCGCACACGCATAGGCCCAAGTCGGCCTCGCCGGCGGCCACCTTGCGGGCCACCGCCTCGCCGTAGTCGGGGTAGTCCACCCGATCGAGGCCATGGGTGCCGCAGTCGATGACCTCGTGTCCAAGTTCCCGCAAATGGGTCACCAGCACATCCTTCAACTGCACCCCAGCGTGATCGGCCCCGGCGGCGACTCGCGGCATATGGGTCAATCTACCCAGCCCGCAGCCTGATTGATGACTCTTTACAGCGATCTACTTTGATCTACTGCGATCTTTCACTGCTATGTGAACGAGATCGGTTATGTGAACGAGATCGGCGACTGGAGCCACCAGGGGCGGTCGCTGGTCCTTATCTCAATCACCCACTTCACCCACCACAGTCCCCGCCGCCCAGGGGCCACCAGTCGAGCCGGGGCGCCGTGGCCGCGTGACAGGGGCTCTCCCCCCAGCTGGTGGGCGAGCATCATCTTGTGCACGTCACCAAGGGGAAAGCGGCGGGTGTAGCCAGTGGCCGAGCGCACCTCCAGGCTGCGGCCCGTAGCCCCCGGACCGAGAAGGTCGGACAGAATCACACCAGTCCAGTCCTGGGTGCTGTACCACCCGTTGGTGCAGTCCAGCGTGGCCTCCTTGGTTGTGGTGTGGGCGGCGAGCTCCTGATAGTCCACGTCTCGGTGCACCGAACCCCGGAGCCGTAGCACCCACTCGGATGGGTCGATACGAGGGGGCGAGTCGGTGAACCACTGGACCACCGGCATCTGCCGAGGCTGGCCCGAGCCCACCTCATGGGAGCCGGTGAAGCGCCGGTCGGCCGCCACCCACTGGTCGAAGACCGAGCGGAGCCCGAAGGCGATCCCGGCCACTCCCAGCGCCTGTAGCCACGTGCGTCGGGAGATGTCTATGGGACGGACCCGCTGAGGACGGGTCACTACGTGCAACATGGCCAGCGGCACTGCGCCGATGGCGAAGATGACGTGCAGGCCGATGGGCGACCACAGGCCAAACGGCTCCCAGATGTCGAGGATGTGGATCAGCCCGGTGATCAGCGCGCCGGTGACAACGGTGGCCAGCGCAATGGAGGCAAAGCGATTGGGACGACGGCGACTGAGGCCGCGTTGCACTACCGGTGACTTGGGACGGGCCAGAACCAGAACCGCGAAGCCGAGCACACCGTGAAAGGTCACCAGCCATGCTGTGGAGGAGCTCCCGAGCAAGAACGAGGCACCACCGGTGATCAAGGCCAAGGTCAGGGTGATGAGCAATGCCAAGTTGGTTTTGCGGCCCCGGGAGGCGGGATTCTCGGGGCGGTTCACTCCACAAACCCATCAACCACAACGGCCCCCTGGCGAAGGACTGAGAGCCCTTCTTCGGTCACCTCGACGACGGTGGATGCGGGCGCCTGGAGCAGGCCGCCGTCGATCGCCAACTGCACGGTTGGGAATGAGGCCGCGGCCTCAGCCGCGGTGTGGGGGGTGGGCTGGCCGCTCAGGTTGGCGCTGGTGGTGGCTATCGGGCCGACCTCAGAGGCCAGGGCGTGCACCAGGGGATGGTTGGGACAGCGCACACCGCAGCCGTCTTGGACGATGGTGAGGGCCCCCGGCCAGAACTCCTCCATGAGACGGCGGGTGAGGGGCAGCGGATCGAACATCTGTTCGGCGTCGGCCGGGCGGGCCACCAGGATGGCCACCGCTTTGTCGGGCGGGCGCTGTTTGAGCTCGAACAGCAGGTCGACGTTCTCTGGCAGGGCGGCCAGGCCGTACACCGTGTCGGTGGGGATGATCACCGCCCGGCCGGCCCGCAGCTCGGTGGCGGCCATTTCCACCAACTCGGCCGGGCCGCCCGTGCTCATTGGCTTCGACATTGCAGCACCCGGTCTCGGCCGGCGAGATCAGCGTGGATCGCCTCCACGGTTAGCCCTTGGGCCACCGCGATGTCCGCGGCCCTGTCCATCTGGTCGGGGGACAGTTCCAGCAGCACCGACCCCCCGGCACTCAGCCACCGGCTGGCGTCGGCCAATATCTGGCGGGCGCCGTCCAACCCGTCGGGACCGCCCCGTAGAGCCAGTGCCGGTTCCCAGTCGGTCACGTTCGCGGGCAGGGCCTCGTCGTCGCGCACATACGGCGGGTTGCTCACCACCACATCCACCATTCCGACCAGCGACTGGGGCAGGGCGTTGTACCACGATCCCTGCCCGATCGACACCCGCACCGCGGCCCGGCCCAAACCGGCCAAGTTGGCCCGGGCCACACCCAGTGCGTTGGATGACACGTCGGTCAAGACCACGCGGGCGGTCTCGCACTCTGCGGCCACCGCTAGGCCCACCGCCCCGCTGCCGGTGCCCAGGTCTGCTACCACGCCGCCGGGGGGATCGCGGCGGGAGAGCTCGGCAATGGCCAACCCGGCCAGCGTCTCGGTCTCGGGGCGGGGAATGAGCACCGCGGGGCTGACCATCAGGTCCAGCCCCCGAAATCCCCAGCGCCCGAGCACATACTGCAACGGCTCACCGGCCAAGAGGCGGTCCAACATGTTGTCCAGATAGGCCAACTGCCGCTGCGTGACCGCTTTGGTCAGGCCGACGTAGTACTCGCCGCCCTCATACCCCGACGCTTGCTCCACCAGGCGTCGCGCCTGAGCCTGCGCATCGGCGACCCCGGTCTCCCCGAGGCGGCGGGCGGCCTCGGAGGCCACATGGCCCCAAGTCACCGGCGCCGCCGCCAAGCTCACGACCCGACCAAGATGTCCTGGCGCTCGGCTTCGGCCAGGGCATCCACCACTTCGTCCAAACCCCCGGCCAGGATGCGATCCAGCTTGTACAAGGTCAGGCCGATGCGGTGGTCGGACACCCGGTTCTCTTTGAAGTTGTAGGTGCGGATCTTCTCCGACCGGCCCCCGCCGCCCACTTGGCCGCGACGCTGCTCCGACAGCTCGTCCTGGCGGCGTTGCTGTTCGGCTTGGAGCAGCCGGGCCCGCAACACGGCCATCGCCTTGTTGCGGTTCTGGAGCTGGCTCTTCTCGTCCTGCATCGACACCACCATCCCGGTGGGTTTGTGGGTGACTCGGACCGCGGAGTCGGTGGTGTTCACCGACTGGCCTCCTGGTCCTGATGACCGGTAGACGTCAACCTGGAGGTCCTTCTCGTCGATTTGAACCTCTACTTCCTCGGCTTCGGGCAGCACCGCCACAGTGGCCGACGACGTGTGCACCCGGCCCTGCGACTCGGTTACCGGCACTCGCTGGACCCGATGAGGGCCGCCTTCGTACTTCATCTTGCGCCACACGTCATCGCCCCGCAGCATGAACACCACGTCGGTGTAGCCCCCCATGTCGGAGTTCTGGACGTTCATCATCTCCAGCTCCCAGCGGTTCTGCCCAGCGAAGGCCTGGTACATGTCGAACAGGTCCCGGGCAAACAGGTTGGCCTCCTCCCCACCCTCGGCGCCCTTGATCTCCACGATCACGTTCTTGCCGTCATTGGGGTCTCTCGGGGCCATCAGCTCGGCCAATTCGGCTACCAGCCCATCAGCGGCCGCGGCTGCCGTCTCGATCTCGGCCTCCAGCAGCTCCCGCTCATCAACGTCGGCTTCGGCCAGCATCTCGGTAGCCGCCTCGATGTCCTCCTGATGACCCCGCAACTGCCGAATGCGGTCAGCCTTGGCCTCCAGCTCCTTGTAGCGCCGAGCCACGGCGGTGTAGCCATCGCGATCGGCTAGCAGTTCCGGGTCGGCCAGTCGCTCCTCGAGCGCGTTGAACTCCGCCTCTATCTCCTCATAGGCAGAGTTCCCTTCCATACGTTCAAACTACCGCTGGACAGGGTTGGGAAAGGGAATGGAAAAGGAGGTACTGCGCTGATTCAGCGCTATTTGGACGAGCGCTTGCGCTGGCCGTAGCGGCGCTCGAAGCGCTCCACCCGGCCGGCGGTGTCCACAATGGTCATCTGTCCGGTGAAGAACGGATGGCTGGCGCTGGAGATCCCCACCTTGGCCAAGGGGTACTCGTTGCCGTCTTCCCACACCACGGTTTCGGTGGTCTCGATGGTGGACCGGGTCAGAAAGGAAGTGCCCGCGGAGGTGTCCTGGAACACCACCATGCGGTACTCGGGATGAATATCAGGCTTCATGGGACTCCTAGCCTCACACCCCAGCGGGGCCCTTGGCTACTTCTTCTAGGAAGGCGGCGTTGTTGGGGAAAGTCCGCAGGCGGTCCATGAGCAGCTCCAACCCGGCGGCTCCGCCCCCGTTGCCGTCGCTGGAGAGGCCGTTGAGCACTCGCCGCAGCTTCCACACCTGCTGAAGCTGACGGCGCTCGAACAGCAGCTCCTCGTGGCGAGTCGAAGAGGCGTCGACGTTGATGGCCGGGTAGATGCGCCGCTCGGCGACGTGCCGGTCGAGGCGCAGCTCCATGTTGCCGGTGCCCTTGAACTCCTCGAAGATCACCTCGTCCATGCGGGATCCAGTTTCCACCAGCGCGGTGGCCAGGATGGTGAGCGAGCCGCCCTCCTCCACGTTGCGGGCCGCTCCGAAAAATTTCTTGGGGGGGTACAGGGCGCCGGTGTCGATGCCGCCGGACATGATGCGCCCGGTGGCCGGAGCAGCCAGGTTGTACGCCCTCGACAGCCGGGTGATGCCGTCGAGCATGATCACCACGTCTTCGCCTCGCTCCACTATGCGCTTGGCCCGCTCGATGGTCATTTCCGCCACATGGGTGTGCTCATCGGCCGGACGGTCGAAAGTGGACGCGGCCACCTCGCCCCGCAGCAGCCAGCGCCGCATGTCGGTGACCTCCTCGGGCCGCTCATCCACCAGCAGCACCATCAGGTGTACCTCGGGGTTGTTGAGCTCGATGGACCGGGCAATCTCCTTCATGATGGTGGTCTTGCCCGCTTTGGGGGGCGACACGATCAAGCCCCGCTGGCCCTTGCCGATGGGCGACAGGAGGTCGATGATCCGACAAGTCATGTTGGTAGGGTCGTCGACTCGCTCCAGCCGTAGGTTCTCGTCGGGGAACAGCGGAGTGAGGTCTTCGAACTTGGGCCGCTGCTTGACCGATTCGGGGGGCTGACCATTGACACTGTCGATTTGAAGGAGGGCCGGGTTCTTCTCGTTGCGGGTGGCTGGCCGGCAGCCGCCGGTGATGTAGTCGCCCTTGCGCAGTCCGAACTGGCGGACCTGCTTTACCGATACGTAGGCGTCTTCCTTGCTGGGGTGGAATCCCTTGATCCGCAAGAAGCCGTAGCCGTCGTCTCTCAGGTCGAGATAGCCGGAGATGTCGATCGGATCGCCCTCCCAGGGCTCCTCTGGCCGGTCGCGGTCGTTGCGACCCCGACCTCGGCGCCGGCGGCGATTGCCGGCCTCGGGTTGATCATCCTGTTGGCGGGGACGGTCTTGGCGATCTCCCTGTTGGCGGGAGCGATCCTGGCGATCTCCCTGTTGGCGGGGACGGTCCTGGCGGTCACCGTCTTGGCGGTCTCCGCGCTCTTGGCGGGGACGGTCCTGGCGGTCCCGGTTCTGACGTTCGCCGCGGTCTTTTTCTGAGCGGTCGCGGTCGACGGTCTCTTCGGCAGTGGTTTCCTCGACGGCGGCGTCCTCGGCCGGTTTCTCTTCCTGGGTTTCTGGTTCATCGGTGGTCGAGGGCTCGGCGTCCTGGATTTCAACCGCCTCGTCCGCATCAGCGGCCTCATCTTGGGCCTCGTCCTTGGTCTCTTCCCCGTCGGCGCTCGTCGATTGAGCAGGAGCGGCTCCGTTGCCAGCGGAATCGGCTGCGGTCGGGCCGTCGCCGTCAGCTCCGATGCCGGCGAGTTCGAGGATCATGTCCACGATGTCTGCTTTGCGGGCTTTGGCGTCAGGGCGCCCGCCCATGGCCCTGGCAATGATCTGAAGCTGCGCCCGGTCTTTGCGTTGAAGTTTGGACCGGGACAGCTCAGTGGTCTCTACGCTCACGTTTCTCCCTTGAATTGCCACAGCTGAGAGGCACTCATTCCTCCCTTGAGATGCCACAACTGAGAGCACTTCTTGTTGTTTGGCGCGCCGCCCGCGAGTGCGGGCGACATGATTCGAGCAGCCATTAACCACCGGGACGCTGACAATAGGAATGTCGAAATCGACCGAGCGGTCAGAGGGCTTCCCGTAGGACTGCGGGCAATTCCGCGGTCCCAACGCCTGGAAGAATACCGCAAACTGCCGCCAGTGGCAACATGCCCGGTATTTTGCCGACTAATCCAGCAGCTTCGCCATGAGGTGATGGCCGGGCACCACCTCGGCTGTGGCCGCTCCCTGTTCGGTGTAGACGCCGCCGGGGCCGTCAACTTCTGAGTCCACCATCAGGTAGGGAACTGGGTCGTCGGTATGGCTCCGCAGCGTCAGAGGCGTGGCGTGGTCGGGCAGAAGCAGCATCCGCCACGGCCCCATTTCGTCGAGCCCGGCTACCAGTCCGTCCAGGATGCGCCGGTCCCAGTTCTCCAGACACTTGACTTTCTCGGCGACGTTGCCCTCGTGTCCGGCCTCGTCGCTGGCCTCCACATGGATGGCGAACAGGTCGGCGCCGCCGGCCAGCCCGTTTAGGGCTGCGTCCCGCTTGCCCTCGTAGTTGGTGTCGTACCAGGCGGTGGCTCCGGGCACGTCGGCCACCGCCATGCCGGTGAGGGCACCGATCCCCCGAACAAGGTCGACCGCGCTGACCATCCCGGCGGTTACCCCGTGCATCTCCCGGAACGTGGGCATCTCCGGCTGGAAGCCCTGCCCCCACAGCCAGATCCGATTGGCCTTCAAACCGAACCGGCTCACCACTGCCTGGGAGGCTTCTTCCAGCGCGGCCAGCTTGGGACCCGCGGGGCCTTGGGGCCCCATCACTGGGTGATCGGAGAGTTCGTGGGGCGGAGTGCACACTGCGTCGGCCCACTCAGCCGGGGCGATCATGGTGTGGCGGTATTGGACACCAGCGTGGAAGCTGACCTCGCCGCCGAGTTCGTCGTCCAACGCGGCGATCACCTCGGCGGCCCGGTCGGAGTCGGGGTGCCCGCCGGAGAAGTCAGCCATGATCCCGTCGTCGGTCACCGTGACCAGATTGCAGCGGTAGGCCACCTGATCAGGAGTGAGGGTGAGGCCCATCGCGGCGGCCTCGATAGGTGAGCGCCCCGTGTGGTAGCGGGCGGGGTCGTACCCGAATATGGACATGTTCCCCACGTCGCTTCCCGCGGGCATGCCCGGGGGAATGACCTCGGCCAATCCCACCTGCCCCCGAGCGGCCAGAGCGTCGAGAACCGGGGTGTGGGCCGCCTCCAGCGGCGTGGCGCCGTCGAGCTCGGGTACCGGCAGATCAGCGCACCCGTCGGGTATGCACACGACGTACTTCACGACGCCCGATTCTGCCAGATCATCTTGGGGGGACGGCTATTGGGAGCCATGACCCGAGCAGTGGGCGACATGGGCTTTCACCGCCGACAGGTCGTTGGGCAAGCGCTCACAGCGCTCGGGGCGCTCGGCCAACTCGGCCAGCGCGGGCGGCATTGGCGGGCGGACCCCGATGGCCGCCTCCACCGCGTCGCCGAACTTGGCCGGGTGAGCGGTAGCCAGTACCACCGTGGGTCCATCGGAGTCCTGCTTGGAGCGTTGGGCGGCGGCCAGTCCCACCGCCGTGTGGGGGTCGATGATCATGCCGGTGGCCCGATATAGCTCGGCAATCGTGGAGGTGGTCTCGTCTTCGTCCACTCGGACTCCCGACCAGCTCTGGTTCAACTCCGAAGAGATACGGGCGTCGATGCGCATTTCGCCGGTAGCCCTAAAGTCCTCCAGCATCTGGGCAGTGCGGATGCCGTCACGGTCTTGGAGCTCGAATATCAGCCTCTCCAGGTTGGACGACACCTGGATGTCCATGCTCGGCGACATCGTCGAATGTACTTCGGATATGGCCATCGAGCCGGTGGTGAAAAACTGCGTCAGGATGTCGTTGCGGTTGCTGGCCACCACAAACCGGTCCACCGGCAGCCCCATTTGGCGGGCGACATGGCCGGCCAGCACGTTGCCGAAGTTGCCGGTGGGCACCGAGAACGACACCTGCTCAAAGCCGTACCGGGTAACGGCGGCCACGTAGTACACGGTCTGGGCCATGACCCGGGCCCAGTTGATTGAATTGGCCGCCGACAGCCGGTGCTCGGCTCGGAAGGCGGCGTCGGAGAACATGGCCTTCACCAGGTCTTGGCAATCGTCGAATGTTCCCTCGATGGCCACGCAGTGGACGTTGGCGCTGTCCACGGTGGTCATCTGCCGCCGTTGTATCTCAGAAATACGACCGTGGGGGTGCAAGAAGACGATCTCGATGTTCTCCCGGTCGCGCACTGCCTCGATGGCCGCCGAACCGGTATCGCCCGACGTGGCTCCCACAATGGTCACCCGCTCGCCCCGGCGGTTCAGCTCCTCGTCGAACAGCCGCCCCACCAGTTGGAGGGCGATGTCCTTGAAGGCCAGCGTCGGACCGTGGAACAACTCCATCAGCCACAGCCCGTCGCCCAGCTCCACCATGGGCACCACCTCGGAGTGGTCGAACCCGGCATAGGCGTCCCGCACCAGCTCGTCGAACCGGTTTCGGGGATAGGCACCGTCCACGAACGGCCACATCACCTCGGCGGCCAGATCGGCGTAGTCGCCCCGGCCGGGACGGCCGCTCAGCGCCTCGGGCGACAGCGCCGGCCAGCGGTCGGGCATATAGAGCCCTCCGTCGTCGGCCAACCCGGCCAATAACACATCGCCGAATTCCAAATGGGGAGCTTGTCCCCTAGTGCTGATGTATTTGACGCTCACGATCTTGGCCCGCGCTGAATGATGGGCGCCCGACCCCGGGTGCTGATGTATTTCACTGGCTGATCACTCGCAGCAACGCGGGCACGCCCCGCACAGAATCCAGCTCCCGAAGTTCGCCCAACGTGGCCTGTAGATCACGCTCGGTGGCCTCGTGGGTGATGAAAACCAGTCGAGCCTGGTCGCCCAGTCCCTCCTGCTCCATGGAGCGGATGCTCACCCTGTGGCGCCCGAAAACTCCGGCTACTGCGGCCAGGACTCCCGGCCGGTCGAGCACCTCCATGATGATGTAGTACTCCGACTCAAGGTCATCGATGGAGCAGACAATCGCCTCGCCCAAATCGCCGATCGGCGTCCAAGTTCCCCGGCAACGGTTGCCGGCCGCGTCGATGAGGTCGCCCAGCACGGCACTGGCGGTGGGCCGTCCGCCGGCGCCTCGCCCGTAGAGCATCAGCTCTCCCACGGCATCGCCTTCTATGAAGACCGCGTTGAACGAGTCCCGTACCGAGGCCAGCGGATGTCCGACCGGCACCATGGCCGGGTGGACCCGAACC
>JAJDTA010000016.1 GCA_022827405.1 Acidimicrobiia bacterium | reverse complement strand
GTCCAAGACGGTGTGCATCTTCATCAACCAGCTTCGGGAGAAGATCGGCGTGATGTTCGGGTCTCCCGAGACCACGCCGGGCGGGCGGGCGCTGAAGTTCTACTCGTCGGTCCGCCTCGACATCCGCCGCATCGAGTCCCTCAAGCAGGGGGTTGATGTGATCGGCAACCGCACCCGGGTGAAGGTGGCCAAGAACAAGGTGGCCCCGCCGTTCCGGCAGGCCGAGTTCGACATCATGTACTCCAAGGGCATCAGCCGGGAGGGCTCGCTGCTGGATGTGGGCGTCGACTTGGGCTTTGTCGAGAAGTCCGGGGCCTGGTTCACCTACGAGGGCGAGCACCTCGGCCAGGGTCGGGAGAAGGCCAAGGCGTTCTTGGCCGAGCATCCCGAGATCATGGTGGAGATCACCGACCGGGTGTGGAACACCGTGAACCCGCCAGCCGAGGATGACGACGAGGCTGCCGAGGCTGCCGAGGACGCAGCCGCCCAAACCGGCTAGGAGGCCCGCCGCAAACCGGTTTGTGGGCCCGCAAACCGGTTAGTGGGCCACTGGAGGCCGACAGGTAGCCTGGCGGGGTGAGCCGCAGCTATTTCATCCGCACCTACGGGTGCCAGATGAACGAGCACGACACCGAGCGCATCGCCGGACTGCTGGAGGCCGATGGGATGACCTCGGCCGACGCCATGGAGTCGGCCGACGTCATCGTGCTCAACACCTGCTGCATCCGAGAGAACGCCGACAACAAGCTCTACGGCCAGTTGGGCAACCTCAAGCGGCTCAAGCAGGCCCGTCCCGACATGCAGATCGCGGTAGCCGGTTGTTTGGCCCAGAAAGACCGGGAGCTGATCCAGGAGCGGGCTGGCCATGTGGACGTGGTGTTCGGAACCCACAACGTGCACCGGGCCGCCGAGCTGATCGGGTCAGCGGCCGACGGGCCCATAATCGAGATACTGGAAGAGGCCGCTGGCGACGACCGCGACAGCTTCCCCTCCGCTCTGCCGGTGCGCCGCGATGCCCCCTACGCCGCCTGGATGACCATCCAGGTGGGCTGCGACAATTCGTGCGCCTTCTGCATCGTGCCCTCGGTGCGAGGTGCCGAGATCAGCCGTCCGCTGGAGTTGCTGGTGGCCGAGGCCGCCGAGTTGGTCGAGAGCGGGGTCACCGAGATCACGCTGTTGGGCCAGAACGTGAACTCCTATGGCCGCGATCTCCAGCGGCAACGCCGCCAGGCGGGGGAGCAGGTGTCGCTGCGCCCGCTGTTCGCCGATCTGCTCCGGGCCGTGGGCGCGGTGGACGGTATCGAGCGGATCCGCTTCACCAGCCCCCATCCCAAAGATCTCCGGCCCGAGACCATCGAGGCCATGGCCGAGGTTCCCGCGGTGTGCGAGCACCTGCACCTGCCCCTGCAATCGGGCAGCGACCGGGTGCTGGCCGCCATGCACCGTGGCTACACCGCAGAGCGGTATCTGGAGCGGCTGCGGGCTGCTCGGGACGCGGTGGAAGACCTGGCCGTGTCCACCGACATCATCGTGGGCTTCCCCGGCGAAACCGAAGATGACTTCGAGCAGACCCTGCTGGTGGCCGCCGAGGCCGAGTACGACTCGGCCTTCACCTTCATTTTCTCGCCCCGGCCCGGGACCGAGGCCGCCGAGATGGCCGACCAGTATTGCGACCCCGACGAGGTCGGGGACCGCTTCGAGCGGCTCCGGGCAGTGGTCGAGCGCTCCAGCCGCCGGGGCAACCAGGCCCGGATCGGCCGCCGCGAAGATGTGGTGGTGGAAGGCCCGTCGAAACGAGATCCCGACGTGCTCACCGGCCGGACCCGCCAGAACCGCTTGGTCCACTTCCCCTCCCCGCAGAAGCTGAAGCCGGGCACGTTTGCCGCTGTCGATGTCACTTCAGCGGGCGCCCATCACCTGCGGGGCGAATTGGCCGAGGTCACTGCCCCGCCCCGGTGGCGCACCCGGATCCCGGTGGCCGCGCTCTGAGCGGTTCTCCGTCCTCCGAAGTCGGTGGCGCGCCGGGCGCGCTGGCTGTTGTCGGAGTAACCGCTACCGGCAAGTCGGCTGTGGGGGTGGCCATTGCCCGTCGGCTGGGCAATGCCGAGATCATCTCGGTGGACTCCATGCAGGTGTACCGGGAGATGGACATCGGCACCGACAAGGCCCCCGCCGCGGTGCGAGCCGAGATACCCCACCACCTCGTCGATGTGGCCGACCCCTCGGAGGACTACTCCCTGACCAGGTTCCAAGAAGCGGCCCGCCAAGCTCGATCTGAGATTGCCGAGCGGGCCTGGGTGGCGGTGCTGGTAGGGGGCACCGGGCTCTACCACCGGGCGGTGATCGACGATCTGGAGATTCCCGGCCGCTATCCCGAGGCGGCGGCCACCCTGGAAGAGGAGGCCGACACCGAAGCGTTGCACCGCCGTCTGGCCGAGCTCGATCCGGTGGCCGCGGCCCGCATGGAGCCCACCAACCGGCGGAGGATCGTGCGGGCTTTAGAGGTGACCGTGGGCAGCGGCCGCCCGTTCTCCTCGTACGGGCCGGGGCTGAGCACTTATCCGCCACGCGACGTCGCCCAATTCGGCTTGTCACTGCCTCGAGCCGAGATCGACCGCCGTATCGAGCAGCGCTACCACCAGCAGATGGAGGCGGGATTCCTGGCCGAGGTGGAGGCGCTGGCCGACCGCCAGCCGCCACTGTCGCGCACCGCGTCGCAGGCCTTGGGCTACAAGGAGCTGTTGGCCCATCTCAACGGCGAGATGTCGCTGGATGAGGCGGTGGCACTGGCTGTGGCCCGCACCCGAAAGTTCGCCCGTCGCCAAGAGCGCTGGTTCCGGCGAGACCCCCGCATCGCCTGGCTTGAGGCCGACGACGACGCCGAGTTGCTGGCTGACGAGGTGCTCTTCCGCATCTCAACGCCCACTGCTCCAGAGTGAACGGGCAAATGGTACGCGGAAAGACGGGCAGAACTTGTCAGACTGGGACGATGCAGCTGACCAAGCACCACGGCTTGGGAAACGACTTTTTGATCGCGTTGGCCGACGCGCTTCCCCCCGAGGCCCCGGCGTTGGCCGAGGCCTCCTGCCATCGCACCCGGGGTGTGGGCGCCGACGGGCTCATCTTCGGACTGCCCGGCGATGCTGGCGCCGGCACCGATGTGACCATGGTGTTGTTCAACGCCGATGGGACCCGGGCCGAGATGAGCGGCAACGGCATTCGGTGTCTCGCCCAGGCGTTTGTCCAACACGACGACTGCGGCTCAGAGCGTGCGCTCTCCATCGGCACCGACGCCGGCATTCGAACCGTGAGCGTTGAATCGACCGAAGATCCCAACGTGGTCCAGGCTCGAGTCGACATGGGGCCGATCGGCGCAGGCCCTGATCTGGAAGACGGCGAGGTCGCCGACTACCTCCGCAATCACGGCTTCGCCGAACACTTCTCCACCGCAGACGTGGGCAACCCCCATCTGGTGGTGGGAGTCCACGACGTGCACCAGATCGACGTGGCCGGGAACGGGTCCGAGCTCTCCCGCCTGGCCGGTGGGATCAATGTGGAGTTCATCAGCGCCACCGCCGGCGTAATCGACATGCGGGTGTGGGAACGGGGTGTGGGGGTAACCCAGGCGTGCGGGACCGGCGCCTGCGCCGCGGCCCAAGCGGCCTATGACTGGGGTCTGACCAGCCAGCCAGTTCGAGTGTCGATGCCCGGAGGCGATGTCATCGTGGAGCTAGGTGACACTGCGGTCCTCATCGGCCCGGCGGAGTACATCGCGACGGTGAACTATGGGTGACAACGGGAGGCGCTCCCGGAGACGCTCCGGCCACGGCGGCGAAGCGGAGACCCACCGGGGCGGATTTGGAACCCATGGCGGGGAGTCGGGCGCATTCATCGAGCGGGTCTTTCGGGAGAAGATCGTGCTGGTGGGTGTCACCCTCGGAGGTGCCGACCCAGCCCGCACCGAGGCCGACCTCGACGAGCTGTCCCAGCTCATCGACACCGCGGGAGCCGACGAGGTTGGCCGTCTGGTCCAACGCCGCAAAGCTCCTGACCCCTCCACTTTCATCGGCAAGGGCAAAGTCGAGGAGATATTGGAAGTGTGCCAGGGGGTCGACGCCGACACCGTGGTGTTCGATGACGAGTTGAGCCCGGCCCAGCAGTTCAACCTGGAGAAGATCCTCGGCCGCACGGCCATCGACCGCACCGCGGTGATCCTGGATATTTTCGCCCAGAACGCCAGCAGCCAAGAGGGCCAGGCTCAGGTGGAGCTGGCCCAGCTCCGCTACCGACTGCCCCGCTTGCGCCGGGGCGGCGGGTTCAGCCAGCAGGCCGGTGGGATCGGCACCCGGGGTCCGGGCGAGACCCAGCTGGAGGTGGACCGCCGCCGCATCCAGCGCCGTATCCACAAGCTGGAGGGCCAGCTCCGCGACATCGCCAAGAACCGCAACGTGCAGAGCCGGAGCCGGCGGCAGTCGGCCCAAAGTGCGGTGGCCATCGTGGGCTACACCAACGCGGGCAAGTCCCGGCTGCTCAACCGGCTCACCGACTCCGATGTGCTGGTGCAGAACCGGCTGTTTGCCACTCTCGACGCCGCCACTCGCCGACTGGAGCTGCCCGGCGGGGAGCGGGTGCTGTTGACCGACACCGTCGGTTTCATCCAGAAGCTGCCCCACCAACTGGTGGAGGCGTTCCGTTCAACGCTCAGCGTGGTGGCCGAGGCCGACTTGTTGGTGCATGTGGTGGACGCCGCCGGCCCCGACCCCGATGCTCATATCGCCGCGGTGCGACAAGTGTTGCGAGAGATCGGCGCCGGGGCGGTTCCCGAGCTGCTGGTGTACAACAAGAGCGACCTGATGGCTGGCCGCGACATCCCGTTGGGTGCCGACAAAGACGCCATCATGGTCTCGGCGGCCACCGGCGAGGGAGCCGACAAACTGCTGGCCGCCATGGCCGACGAACTGCGCTCCAGCGGGATCATCGTGGAGTTGCTGGTGCCATATGCCCGAGGTGAGGTGCTGGCCGCGGTGCAGCGGGCCGGCCATGTACTGGCCACCGACACCGACGAAGTCGGCTATCGCATCCAAGCCCGACTCGATGAGGCATCCGCCTCTCGACTGTCTGAGTGGGTGATCGAATAATGGCTGGTTTCGTTCCCCCGCCCTATCCCTACGATCGGCTCGACGAGCTGCGGGAGGTGGCCGACTGCTTCAGCGGCGGCTGTGTCGACCTGTCGGTGGGCGCGCCGTCGGACCCGCCCCCGCCTGCGGTAGTCGAGGCGCTGTCGGCCTCCGGGGCCGAGCGGGGCTACCCGGCGTCGCTGGGTTCGGCTGCCTACCGGGAGGCGGCGTTGGGCTGGCTGACCCGCCGGTTCGGTATTGACACCGCCGAGGTCGCCATCGCCGGATGTGTGGGCACCAAGGAACTGGTGGCGTCGGTGCCCCATTACCTGAAGCTGCGGGACCCCAGCCGCGACACCGTGCTGTACCCGGCCATCTCCTATCCAACGTACGCCATGGGCGCGGCGCTGGCCGGCTGCCGGGCGGTTCCGGTGCCGGTCGACGCCCAGTGGTGCCTCAACCTCGATGCGGTGAATCCAAACGATGCCGCTCGTGCCCTGTGCCTGTGGGTCAACACGCCGGGCAATCCTGCGGGTGGACTCGAAGACTTGGCGGCCATCGCCCAATGGGGGAGAGAACACCGGGTGCCGGTGTTCAGCGACGAGTGCTATATCGAATTCACCTGGGGCGCCGACGCCGGAGCCAGCATCTTGCATCACGGTGCCCGGGGAGTCATGGCGGTGCACTCCTTGTCGAAGCGGTCGAACATGGCCGGAATCCGGGCCGGGTTCTATGCCGGCGATCCCGAGCTGGTGGGCTACTTGTCCGAGGTGCGCAAGCACGCTGGGATGATGATTCCCGGACCCGCGCAAACTGCTGCGGTGGCCGCCTTCAATGACGACGCCCACGTCGAGGCCCAGCGGGCGGTGTACACCTCACGGCTGAACCGCCTGCGGTCGCTCCTTTCGGCCTATGACCCGCAAGTGGCCCTGCCCGGAGGCGGGCTGTATCTGTGGGTGGCGTCTGGTGACGGCGACGGCTGGACCCTGGCCCGCCGGGTGGCCGAGGAAATGGGGGCCTTGGTCAGCCCGGGCGAGTTCTACGGCCCAGCAGGGGCGGGCCACGTCCGGGTGGCCGCGGTGGCCCCCGACGCCCAGATTGACCTGCTTGAACAGCGTATGGCGGCCTGATGCGGCGATACCGTGAGGAAATGACGATAAAAAATGCGAGGTTGAGCACATGAGCGATCTGCAAGCCCGGATCGAGGCGCTGTGGGATGACCGGACCCCGATAACCGACGGCGACCCCGAGGCCCGGGCCGCGGTGACCGAGGCCATCGACCTGCTGGACACCGGGGCCGCCCGGGTGGCCGAGATGGGCGACGACGGCGATGTCGTGGTCCACCAGTGGCTCAAGCAGGCCATCCTGCTGCTGTTCTCCATGGCCCAGATGGAGACCATGGAGCTGGGACCGTTCGAGTACGCCGACAAGATTCCCCTCAAGACCGACTACCAGGCCGCGGGAGTGCGGGTGGTCCCGGGGGCATCGGCCCGCTGGGGCTCGTTTCTGGACCGGGGCGTGATCATGATGCCCAGCTACGTGAACATCGGGGCCCGAGTGGGGGCCAACACCATGGTCGACACCTGGGCCACCGTGGGCTCGTGCGCCCAGATCGGAGCCAACGTCCACCTCTCCGGCGGCGTGGGCATCGGCGGGGTGCTGGAACCTCCCCAGGCCGTGCCCGTCTTCGTGGGCGACGACTGCCTGGTGGGCAGCCGCTGCATCGTGGCCGATGGTGCCCGCTTGGGCCACGGGGTCGTGTTGGGCGCGGGGTGCGTGCTCACCGGCTCGATCCCCGTGATCGACGCCGCCACCGGCGAGGAGTTGGGCCGCGGCTCGGTCCCCGACTGGACGGTGGCAGTGTCGGCCACCCGGCCCCGGGAGTTCGACGGGGGCACCTTCGGCATGCCGTGTGTGTTGGTGATCAAGCATCTCGAGCCCGGCGAGCGCCACGACAAAGCCCAACTGAATGCCGTGCTTCGCGACCACGGAGCGGCCACTTAGCCATGGGTTTTCCACAGGCAGGCCTGTCAAACAGGTCCGCAACGTCCGGTTCGGCGAAAATCGTTGACAGGGCAGGCCATGAGCGCTGATCTGTTGGCCAAAACGGCTGAGTTGATCGATGTGGCATCGGTGTCCTACCAGGAGGGTGAAATCGCCGACCTCATTGAGGAGCGGCTGCGGGCGGTGTCGGGACTCACCGTGGATCGCGTGGGCGACAATGTGGTGGCCCGAACCGATCTGGGGCGGGCCCAGCGGGTGCTGATTGGGGGCCACAGCGACACGGTGCCTCCCAACAACAACGCGGTCGCCCGCATCGACGGCGACGTGTTGTGGGGTCTGGGAGCCGCCGACATGAAGTCGGCGCTGGCGGTGATGCTGGAGTTGGCCGCCGCGGTGGTCGAGCCAGAGGTGGATGTGACGTGGCTGTTCTACGCCCGCGAAGAGGTAAGAGTGGCCGACAGCGGACTGCGGGAGCTGTTCGACGTCCGCCCCGACCTTTTGGCCACCGACGTGGCTCTTCTGGGCGAGCCCACCGGGGGAGCGGTGGAGGCCGGCTGCCAGGGTTCTATGCGGGCGGTGGTGACGCTGTCCGGCGCCCGGGCCCACACCGCCCGGCCCTGGATGGGTGTGAACGCCATCCACCGGCTGGGATCGGTGCTCAGGCTGGCCGAGGAATACGAGCCCCGCACGCCGGTGATCGACGGCTGCCAATTTCGGGAGTCGCTTCAGGCGGTGGCGGTGGAGGGCGGCGTGGCCGGAAACGTTGTGCCCGATCGGGCTGAGGTGACGCTGGGCTATCGCTACGCTCCCGATCGCAGCCCCGACGAGGCCGAGGACATCCTGCGGGAGATGTTGGCGCCCGTGTTGGATGACGACGATCGATTCGAGGTGACCGAGCACGCCCCGGCCGCCCCACCGGGGCTGGGCCACCCGGTACTGCAACGGCTGATCGCCGACAACGGCCTGGAGATCAAGTCCAAGCTGGGGTGGACCGACGTGGCCTTCTTCGCGGCGCGGGGCATCCCCGCGGCCAACTTCGGGCCCGGAGAATCGACCCTGGCCCACACCGCCGAGGAACGGGTGGACAGGGCCGCGTTGGAGGCCTACCACCGCGTCTTGGAGGCCTTGCTCACCACCCGGTGAAATACCCGGCTGGAATTTGCAAACATCCAGCTAGACAGCCATTTTCCCACCAACTGTCATCGCGGTCTGGACAATGGTCGCATGGCTTTACCCATGTTTGATCAACCAGTAGCCCAGCCCGCTTTGGTGTTGGTGACTGACGACTGCTGTGAGCGGCTGGTGTCCCGGCGATTGCCGGCCAAGGTGTACTGGTTCCGAAGGGCGCTGATGGTGTCCGCGTTGTTTCTCGTGTTGTGGGCGAGCTCGTTTCTGGCCGCCAAGCTCCACTGGTCGCTTTCCCCCGAGGCTCCGGCCGCAGGGCTGTCCCAGCCAGAGCCGGCCTATGTAATCGTGGGCGACACCGCCGTGCCGTTCGGCTCGGTCAGCCGCTGATCAGCCGGGCGCGGGGGCATTGAGGGTTGGTCAATGACTGAGATACCGCAAGAACAGAGTGTGGCCCTGGGCAAACACCCGCACCAGCCGGAGCCGATCGAGCCGGGCAGGGGCGCCCTGGGCCATCCGGGAGGAGTCGCCGCCGGCCAGCGTCGGCGAGATTGTCCAGCACACCTCGTCCAACAGCCCGGCGGCCAAGAGCTGGGCGTTGAGGCTGGGCCCTCCTTCGGCCAAAACCACCCAGGCGCCCGCTTTGCCAATCCGGCGCAAGACCTCGGCCATATCCACCCGGTCGGCGCCGAGGCGGTGGACTGCGGCCACCGCCTCGGCCCGGGCCAGCCGATCGGCGGGCGGGTCGGCCACGGTGAACAGCATCGGCGGGGGATCGTCGTCGAACAGCGGGGCGGTGAAGTCCAGATCCAGCGAGCGGCTCACCACGGCCAGGCGCGGTCTCGGCGCTTGGCTCCGGCTCGCTCTGTCCTCGATCGCCTCAGGGTGGATCTTGGGCGGCCCATAGCCCTCGCGTCGCACGGTTTCCGCCCCGACCAGTATCACGTCGGCCACCGCTCGGATGGCGGCGAACACCTCTCGGTCCTCGGGATTCGACAAGCCCCCGGACACGCCGCCGCTCGACGTCGCGCCGTCGGCCGAGGTGACCATGTTCAGCATCAGCCATGGGCGGTCAGGGTGCGGATCGCGGCGATCAGACGCATACAGAGCGACCGGGTTGACGTCGGAGACAAACCGAGGGAGCAGCTGATCCACCTGCCGCCGACCGTAGCAGGCGACTCCAACCGTCACGTCTCCAGAAATTCACCTGAAATCCACAGGGAATCCCATTTCTTCTCCTTACTGTCCACAGGCTTGATGCTCTACGGTGAGCTTCTGCTGCGGCGTGGGGGGCCGGAATGGTGGCTGACGCCGACGACCATAGTGGGGTTCAGGCGACTCCTTGGGGGGTTCAGCCCGCCGTTTGGGCGGGTTGGCATGCCTCTTGATGAGGTCCCTTTGACCTGGCCGCTCACGCCGCAGCCTCAATCGACACCGTTTCCAATAAAATACGAAGGTGGAATGCGCCCAACAGAGCCGCATTCCTTTGAGGAGTGCTGATGGCTCTGGCATCTGACCGCACCAGAATTGGGCTGTGCCGTCACTTCAGCCGCGCCGATGTGCACCCCTACGACGAGGTGGAATGGCATCGCCGCGATGCCCGGATCACCGGTGCCGACGGCGAGGTCGCCTTCGAGCAGACCGATGTGGAGTTCCCGGTTGACTGGTCGGTCAACGCGGGCAACATCGTGACCCAGAAGTACTTCCGGGGCGGGCTGGGTACCCCGCAGCGGGAGACCTCATTGCGCCAGGTCATCGACCGGGTGGTGGACACGCTGGTGGCGTGGGGCACCGCGTCGGGGCACCTGGCCGAGCCCGAGGAAGCCGCGGCGTTTGCCGACGAGCTCCGCTGGCTGCTGGTCCGCCAGCGCGCCGCGTTCAACTCGCCGGTCTGGTTCAACCTCGGGGTTCCCGGTGCCGTGCCTCAGTCGTCCGCCTGTTTCATCCTGGCGGTGGACGACACCATGGAGTCGATCCTCGACTGGTACGGGGAAGAGGGCCGCATCTTCAAAGGGGGATCGGGGGCGGGCGTCAACCTGAGCCGCATCCGTTCCCGGCAAGAGCGCATGAGCGGCGGGGGTGCCCCCAGCGGCCCGGTGAGCTTTATGCGGGGCGCCGACGCATCGGCCGGCACCATCAAGTCGGGGGGCAAAACCCGGCGGGCAGCCAAGATGGTGGTGCTCGATGCCGACCATCCCGATGTGGAGGAGTTCATCTGGTGCAAGGCCGTCGAGGAGCGCAAGGCCCGAGCGCTGCGCGACGCCGGCTTCGATATGGACCTCGACGGTGCCGACGTCCACTCCATCCAGTACCAGAATGCCAACAATTCCGTTCGGCTCAGCGACGAGTTCATGGCGGCGGCAACCGAAAACAGGAAGTGGCATCTCACGGCTCGCACCACCGGCGAAGTGGTGGAGACGGTGTCGGCTCGGGGCCTTCTGGCTGAGATCGCCGAAGCCGCCTGGGAGTGCGCCGACCCCGGGGTGCAGTTCGAGACCACCATCAACCGGTGGAACACCGCGGCCAACACCGGTCGCATCACCGCCAGCAATCCCTGTTCGGAGTACCTCCACTTGGACAACTCGGCCTGCAACCTGGCCAGCTTGAACTTGTTGTCGTTTGTCGACGACGACGGCACGTTCGACGGGGAAGGATTCAGTGCGGCGGTTCGGGTGATGACCGTCGCCCAGGAGATCTTGGTTGGCCCGTCGCACTATCCCACCGAGCAGATCGGGGCCACCACCCGCCGGTTCCGCCAGTTGGGCTTGGGCTACGCCAATTTGGGGGCCATGCTCATGGCCCTGGGCCTGGCCTATGACTCTGACGAGGGCCGGGGCCTGGCCGCCTCCGTTACCGCGCTGATGACCGGGGTGGCCTATGAGACCTCGGGCCGCATGGCCGCCCGCCTCGGCCCGTTCGAGGGGTTCGCCGAGAACCAGGAGCCCACCCGGCGAGTGCTGCGGATGCACCGCGATGCCTTGAGCCGGCTGGAAGGCGAGCCGGTGCCGACAGAGGTGCTGAACGCGGCTCGGGTCGCGTGGGATTCCGCGGTGGAGTGGGGCGACACGGTCGGCGTCCGCAACTCGCAGGCCACCGTGCTGGCCCCCACCGGCACCATCTCGTTCATGATGGACTGCGACACCACCGGCATCGAGCCCGACTTGGGCCTGGTCAAGACCAAGAAGCTGGTGGGCGGCGGCACCATGCCCATCGTCAACCAGACGGTGGACCGGGCGCTATACCGGCTGGGCTACAGCCCCGCGCAGGTTGCCGACATCGAGTCTCATGTCCACCAGAAGGGCACGGTGGTGGGCGCCCCTCACCTAGATGCTGCCCACCTGCCGGTATTCGCCTGTTCCATGGGCGACAACGTGATCTCCCCCAACGGCCATGTGGCCATGATGGCCGCGGTGCAGCCCTGGCTCTCGGGCGGCATCAGCAAGACTGTCAACGTTCCCGAGGAGACCACCGCCGCCGAGATCGAGCAGCTCTTCGTGGATGCCTGGCAGATGGGGGTCAAGGCCCTCGCCGTCTATCGGGACAACTGCAAGGTGGGCCAACCCCTGTCGGTTTCCGACGCCTCGGCTGCCCACCCCGACCAGACCCCGGGCTCGGCGACGGCACCGGAAGCGCCGCCGGTAGCGCCGCAGCCCGAGCGCCGCCGGCTGCCCCGGACCCGCACCAGCCGCACCTTTGAGTTCCGGGTGGCCGAATGCAAGGGCTTCGCCACCGTGGGGGAGTACGAGGACGGCCGCCCCGGCGAGATATTCATCCGGGTGTCCAAGCAGGGCTCCACGCTTGCCGGAGTGATGGACGCATTCGCCATGGCCATCAGCCATGGCCTGCAATACGGGGTGCCGCTGCGGGCCTATGTGGACGCATTCACCGGCATGCGCTTCGAGCCGGCCGGGATTACCGACGACCCCGACATCCGCATCGCCACCAGCCTCCTCGACTACCTGTTCCGCCGCCTGGCGGTGGAGTACCTCGAGCCCGAGGAGCGCCATGGCCTGGCCATCTACACCACCGACGAGCGCATCCAGCCCACCCTGCCCGGGGTGGAGGAGCAGGTTCCAGTCACCGTTTCCGGCGACGTCGTAGAGCCCGACCCCCCGTCGCCGTTTACCCGGCAAACCCCCCGCGACTCGGCTGCCCCCGTGTGTTTCGACTGCGGTGTGCTCATGGTCCGAGCCGGAAGCTGCCACGCCTGCCCCGACTGCGGCTCCACCTCCGGTTGCTCCTGACCGGCGCACAGCGTCACAAGAGCTTCGGCATTTAGGTACCCCCCATTGGTAGTTTGGCCAAGCTTGCCCTAGGTCAGACCGAGGAGGAACTCATGAGAGCAGCGCTGTTTCTGGACGGGCACGAAGACTTGGTGGTGGACGAGGTGGACGTGGCTGCCCCGATCGGCCGAGAGGTGCTGGTGCAGACGGCGGCCTCGGGGCTGTGCCACAGCGACTTGCACTTCATGGAGACCGAGGGCTGGGTGGTACCCCGTCCCGTAGTGCTCGGCCACGAGGCCGCTGGCATCGTGGAGGCGGTGGGGCCCGACGTGCGCGAAGTGCAGCCCGGCGACCACGTCATCTGCTGTTTGTCGGTGTTCTGCGGCCGTTGCGAGTTGTGCCTGAGCGGCCAGCCCTACATGTGCCTGAGGAGCCGGACCGAGTGCGTCCGCTCTGAGGACGAGCCCGCCCGTCTCAGCCGGGGCGGCCAGGAGGTGTTCCAGTTCGCCAATCTCTCGTCGTTCGCCGAGCAGATGCTGGTACACGAGAACGCAGTGGTGAAGGTGCGCGATGACATGCCGCTGGACCGAGCCGCGCTCATCGGCTGCGGGGTCACCACCGGCACCGGCGCGGTGTTCCGCACCACCGGCGTAGAGCCCGGCTCCTCGGTGGCGGTGATCGGCTGCGGCGGGGTCGGCATATCGTCGATCCAAGCCGCCCGCATCTCCGGCGCTACCACCATTATTGCGGTGGACCTCGAGCCTCGGAAGCTCGACACCGCACTGCGACTGGGCGCCACCCATGCGGTCAACCCCGCCGACGGCGACCCGGTGGAACAGGTGTTGGAGCTGACCAGCGGCGGCGTGGACTACTCCTATGAGGCCATCGGCTTGGCCCTCACCGCCCAGCAGGCATTCGGCATGATCCGCCGCGGGGGGACGGCCACGGTCATGGGCATGATCCCACCGGGAACCATGGTGGAGATCGAGGGACAGGAGCTGTTCATGTCCGAAAAGCGGCTCCAGGGATCGCTGATGGGATCCAACGTGTTCCGGGTGGACATGCCCCGTCTCGTCGACCTCTATCTCGACGGCCGGCTGATGCTCGACGAGATGGTGTCGGCCACCATCACGCTGGACGACGTGAATGACGGCTTTGCCGCCATGAAGGCCGGCGACGTGGTGCGCAGCGTCATCGGCTTCAACTGAGCAAGAACACCAGCAAACAGCAAGGCTTCGGTGGTCATGGCCCAAGACAACGTGCGCTGGTGGGACCGCGAGGTGGGCTATGAGGTGTACATCCGCTCATTCGCCGACGGCAACGGCGACGGGGTCGGCGATTTCCCCGGCCTGACCGAGAAGCTGGACTACCTGGCCTGGCTCGGGGTGGGCATCGTGTGGATCACCCCCTTCTACCCGTCGCCCATGTGCGACTTCGGCTACGACGTGGCCGACTACACCGGGGTCGACCCCCTCTTCGGCACGCTGGACGAATTCGACGCCTGCATCGCCGAGGCCCACCGGCTGGGACTGCGGGTGCTCATCGACCTGGTTCCCAATCACTCCTCTGACCAGCACCCGTGGTTCCAAGCCTCCCGGGCTGATCCCGACAGCCCCAAGCGGGGCTACTACCACTGGCGGGACCCGGCCTTGGGCGGTGGGCCCCCCAACAACTGGGTATCGCACTTCGGCGGGCCGGCCTGGACCTTCGACGAAGCCTCCGAGCAGTACTACCTGCATCTGTTCTTGCCCGAGCAGCCCGACTTGAACTGGTCCAACCCCAAACTGGTGCGGGAATTCGACGATGTGCTCACGTTCTGGCTGGATCGCGATACCGACGGCTTCCGGGTGGATGTGGCCCATGGCCTGGTCAAGAACATGCTCATGCCCGACAACCCGCAGCGGTTTCCGGTGACCCCCGACATGAGTCCCCGCCAGGCGTTCGGCTGCTACGACCACCGCTATGACCTCGACCAAGCGGGCACCACGGCCATCTACCGCCGGTGGAGGGCCATCGCCGAGCGTTATGACGCCCTGCTTCTGGGGGAGGTTTACCTAAGGGACAACAATCCCAACCAGGTGAGCCGGTATGTGGCCAACCAAGACGGGCTGCACCGGGCCTTCTACTTCGCCCCCATGCACACCCCCTGGGAACCGTCGGCCATGTGGTCCACGTTTAGAGATGCGCTGGACGCCGCTCCCCGAGACTTGTCCTGGGCCATCAGCAGCCACGACGACCCCCGGGCGCCCACCCGGTTGGGGGGCGGCGATCTGGGTCGGGCGCGGTCGCTGGCCTACTGCGTTCTGCTGTTCGCCCTGCCCGGCCTGCCGTTCCTCTACCAGGGCGATGAGCTGGGCCTAGAAGAGGTGGACGTGCCCCTCGACCGCCGCCAGGATCCGGTGGCGGTCCGGAACCAGAACCCTGCCGATGGCCGGGACGGATGCCGCACCCCGATGCCGTGGTCGCCGGGGCCGACGGGCGGGTTCACCGATGGCGCCGAGCCGTGGCTGCCCGTCGATAGAGCCGAGGCCGACACGGTGTCGCTCCAACGAGACGACCCCGCCTCAGTGCTCTACAAGTACAAGGAGCTTCTCGCGGTGCGCCGGGAACTCGGCGACTTCCATGCTGGCGAACTGGAGTGGCTGACCGACCGCTCGGCACCGGTGATCGGATTCCGCCGGGGCGATTGTGTGTGCGCTCTCAACGTGGGCGACATTGCCACCGACTTCCAGCTGCCGCCGGGGCAGTGGCGGCTGGCGTTCTCCTCCCAGCGACCTGCCGGGGCGGTGGCCGAGTCGGCCATCGGCCTCAATGCTCCCGAAGGCGTGCTTCTGGTCCGGATGCCGGACGCGGCCTGACCGGATCGAGGCTCAGGAAACAGGCGCCAGACCCAGCATCGCCCGAGTCTGGCCCACGGTGGCCAGCTCAGCCCCTGAGTCCGAGATGCAGCCGGCCAACGCGGCCACAACGTCGGCGTTGGTGGGAGTGCCCAGTTCCAGGTACGGATAGTCGCCCAGCCCGGCGATGAGATGGCCGCCCCGGGCGATCACCTCAGGGGCTAGGGGCCGCAGATCGGCCCCGTAGGCCAAACAGCCCCACACTGCCCGGCCGTCGTCGGGCAGAAAGCGGGTCATGGCGTCCAGCCCGTCCACCGTGGCCGGATGGCCCGACAGCCACGAGTCCGACAGCGTCACCTCGCCGTAGGCCGGCGCGGCCACATCCCCGGTGTCGAGAAACGCCCCCAGCAGTCGGGCCGATCCCACCGTCCACAGCGCGCCCATCGGCTTCATCCCGGCCTCGGCCGACGCGGCCACCATCTCACGAAGCGCCCGCAGCGGGGTGATGTACACGATGTCGGGGTTGCCGAAGGCGCCGGTCGCCGGGTCGTAGGGGTCGATGTTGAAGCTGCCCAGGTCGATGGGGGCCAGCTCGGGCCGGGTGGCCGCATCGGCGGCCAGTTCCAACACCGGGGCCAGTCGGGCATGGGGGTCGGGCACGGTGGATGCCCCCAGGGTGGGCATGAGGATCAAGTCGCAGGCCTCGCGCACCCCAACGATTACCGCCCCCAGTGTGTCGGCGTCCCACACCGGTGCCCCGGTCGAGGGGTCCCGGCCGTGGAAGTGATAGACCGAAGCCCCGGCCTCGGCACAGGCCACCGCATCGGCGATCAGCTCGTCGATCGACCAGGGGACGTTGGGGTTGGACTCTCGGCCGGTGTACTCGTTGGCCCGGACCTCGATGAACACGGGTGACATTGGCGGCAATCCCTCTCTACAGGCTCTCTACAGGGTGGTGGAGTAGCCGCCGTCTACCGGGATGACCGCCCCGGTGAGATACGACCCGCCCCGCCCCGACAAGAAGATCGCCGCCCCGGCCATGTCCTCGGGCTTTCCCAGCCGCCCCAGTGCGGTTTCCGCCGCGATCTCATCGCCGAAATTGTCCAGGGTGTAGGCCATCATCTTGGTGTAGAACGCCCCCGGGGCGATGGCGTTGACGGTGATGTGGGTGGACCCCAGCTTCTTGGCCAGCACCCGGGTCATGTGGTGGACCGCGGCCTTGCTGGCCGAGTACGAGTAGTTCTCGATATCGGGGGCTTGGAGCCCCTGCACAGAGCCCAAATTGATCACCCGAGCGGGGTCTTCGGATGTGGCCGCCGCCTCCAACAGCGGGAGCAGGGCCACCGTGAGCTGGAACACCCCCTTCACGTTGAGGTTCATCACCTTGTCCCACGCCGAGTCGGGGAACTCCCGCATCGGTGCCCCCCAGGTGGCCCCGGCGTTGTTGACGAGGATGTCCAGCCGCTCGGTGCGCTCGCCGACCGCCTCGGCCAGGCCCAGGCAGCCCTGTTCGGTGGAGCAGTCGGCGGCGATGGCTTCCACAGGGCCGATGGCCGACAGCGCCTCCACCGCCTCGTCGAGCTGCTCTTGGCGGCGAGAGGAGATGATCACCCGGGCCCCGGCCCCCAAAAGGCCCTCGGCGATCATGGCCCCGATGCCTCGGCCGCCTCCGGTGACCAGGGCGATCTTGCCGTCGAGGCCGAACAGGTTGGCGGGGGTCAACTCGGTCATGGGTGCTGTCTTTCGGTAATGGGCGAGGCCGTCGCGGCGATCACAGCTTCAACTCGAACAGCAGGTGGCGGCTGAGGTCGCCGAGCTGGTCCACCAGCATGGTCCGCTGGTCGAACCACCACACCCCGTCGATCCGGTGGAACGTGTCGTGGTAGCGACCGGTGATGATGGGTTGCAGGGGGAAGTCGTCGAGCTGCTGGAAGACGGTGTAGTAGGAGCGGGCCGCCGCGGTTCCCGCGTCGTCGTCCACGTCGATGATGGCGTTGGTGGTGACGTGCTTGGTCCGGGGTGTGCCGCAGGGGTAGAGGCGGGTGGAGCCCTGGTACATTCCCAGCACCTCATCGCGCCCGGCCACCACTGTTTCCAGCGGAGCATCAGGAGAGGCCACTATCCGGCCGTGGGCGAAGAGGTCGGCCACCCCCTCCAGGTTGCCGGCATCGATCCGCTCGGCGTAGGTGTACATCAGATTTTCTATCTGTCGCGCGCTGTCGATCATGGGGAGAATCTAATCAGATCGCCCGAGGTCTGGGATAAGTGAACGGGATCGCCGCGTGGCAGAGTGGATAGGTGACGCCAGCAGCGATTCCCAGCCCGGGCTCAAGCAGCCTGGATATCGGCTCCTTGGAACTGCGGGCCTATGGCCTGATGATCGCTCTCGGAGTGTTGGCCGCGGCCTGGCTGTTCCATCGGCGATTCACCCAGCGGGGCCATTCTCCCGAGCTGGCCAGCTCGGTCACCGTGTGGGCGGTGGTCGCCGGGCTCATCGGCTCGCGGATATACCACGTGATCACCGACTGGAAGACCTATCAGGGCAACTGGGGCGAGGCCTGGCAGATCTGGGAGGGGGGCTTGGGCATACCCGGTGCGGTTGCCGCCGCCGCGGCGGTCATGTGGGTATACGCTCGCCAAAAGGGCATCCCGCTGTCTGACATCGCCGACTCGGTGGCCCCCGCTCTGCCACTGGGCCAGGCCATAGGGCGGTGGGGGAACTGGTTCAACCAGGAGCTGTATGGACGGCCCACCGACCTGCCCTGGGGGTTGGAGATCGATCCCGAGCACCGCCGATTGCAATACCTCGACGACGAGACCTTCCACCCCACGTTCTTGTACGAGTGCATCTGGAATCTGGCATTGGTCGGAGCGTTGTTGTGGATTGGCAAGCGCTTCACCCTGAAGCCGGGGCGCCTGTTCGGGCTGTACGTGCTGGGGTATTCGCTGGGCCGGCTGTGGATCGAGTTCATCAGGGTTGACTTCGCCAGCGAGCTGGCCGGAGTGCGGGTCAACATTTGGGTGATGCTGGGGTTGATCTTGGGCTCGGTGGTCTACCTGCTCTACGGCCGGGGTGGAAACGGCAGTGATCAATCCGGGGAACAGGCTCCCGACGAGCCATCTTCCGACGAGATGGCGACCGAAGAATCCTCGCCCGAACTGGCGGAGTCGCAAGACCAGCCCGCCGAAAACATCTCCTTGGAGACCTGAACCCGGTATCCTGTAGACGCGGGCTGGCGATCATTCCGCTTCCTTTCGCAGCCCGAATCACAGATGACAGAAGAATTCCGCGTTTTGGGCGTGGCCTCAGACCTGGTGGCCTCGCTCAAGGAGCGGGGCATCCAAGCCCCGTTCCCCATCCAATCCCTCACCATTCCCGATGCCCTCGCCGGCTTGGACGTGTGCGGCAAGGCCAAGACCGGGTCGGGCAAGACCCTGGCCTTCGGCCTGCCCATGGTGGAGAACCTCTCCCGGGCCGACTCCCACTGGGTGCGCGGTCTAGTCCTGGTTCCCACCCGGGAGCTGGCCGTGCAGGTGGCCAAGGAGCTGCGCCCAATGGCCCGGTGCCGCGGCCTCGATTTGGCCCCGGTCTACGGCGGGGCGCCCATCGAAGCCCAGATTAAAAAGATCGAGGCCGGTCTGGACATCATCGTGGCCACCCCCGGACGGCTCATCGACCTGATCGACCGCAAGGCAGTGTCGGTGGCCAAGCTCGAGATCGTGGTGGTGGACGAGGCCGATCGCATGGCCGACATGGGGTTCTTGCCCCAGGTGGAGTGGATTCTGCGCCATGTGGAGTCCCGCCACCAGACCATGCTGTTCTCCGCCACCCTCGACGGGGCGGTTGACGCCCTCGTGCGGCGCTACCAGAGCAATCCGGTGCGCCACGAGGTGCAGTCCAAGCAGGTGACGGTGGACGAGATGCAGCACCGGTTCGTGGCCGTCCATGAGATGGACAAGGTCAAGGTGACTGCGGCCATCATCCGGGCCTCCAACCGGGCGCTGGTGTTCTCCGCCACCCGCCACGGATGCGACCGGCTCAGCCGCAAGCTCAAGGCGGAGAACGTGAGAGCCGAGCCCATCCACGGCGACCTCCGCCAAAAGGCCCGGGAGCAATCGCTGGCCCGGTTCGCCTCCGGTGATATCCAGGCGCTGGTAGCCACCGACGTAGCTGCCCGGGGACTGCACATCGACGATGTGGACGTAGTGATCCACTACGACCCGCCGCCCGACCACAAGACCTACCTGCACCGCTCGGGGCGCACCGCCCGGGCCGGAGAGTCGGGGATGGCCGTCACATTGTCGCTTTGGAACGAGGAGTTGGAGGTCAAGCGGCTCCAGCGGCGCCTGTCGCTGGACGTGCCCATCGTGGAGATGTTCTCCAACGACGACAGGCTCGATGCCCTCGACCGGTGGAATCCGGTGGTCGAGCCCGTCTGAGGCATCGAACCGAAAAGGGTTGAGCCTGAGAACCGAGCCCTACTACCCTTGTGGGGTACATCGAGAGCGGCTCGCCGCCCGAGTCAGTGTGCTCGGACGGAGGGTCCAGCAACCTGGGAGGGACACCCAAGGTGCTCGCCCGCTTCGGCGGGGGATGTGGCCTCTGGCTCGGACAGAGGCAACCAAGTGTCCGTGCCATGCCGCTGTGCCAGCGGTGGCCCTCCCCTAGACAGATGAAGGGAGGACCATGCGAACAGGTAAGAACCGCGATCGCGGGCAGGGACCTCCCACCGCGCCGGTCGATGACCAGCGCCCGCCGGTCCACCCTCGGGGCTACAGCGCCGATTTGCCGGTGACCGGCGCGTGGCGGCCCGGCGACCCCCCTGGCAATCGGCGGTTCTTCACCCTCGACCGCCCCCACTCCTTCGAGTTGGAGGGCGGCGGGGCGCTGCGGGAAGTGACCCTGGCCTATGAGACCTGGGGGCAGCTGGCCTCCGACGGATCCAACGCGGTGCTGATCTGCCACGCCCTCACCGGCGACTCCCATGTGGCCGGCGAAGCCGGTTACGGCCACCCCACCCCCGGCTGGTGGGGAGAGATGGTGGGCCCCGGCAAGGTTTTGGACACCGATGAGCTGTACGTGGTGTGCGCCAACGTGCTGGGCGGCTGTCAGGGCACCACCGGCCCGGCTTCGCCCAATCCCGACACGGGCGCCGCCTACGGCTCGTCGTTCCCCACGGTGACGGTGCGCGACATCGTGCGCACCCAGCGCCGGTTGGCCGACCACCTGGGCGTGCGGCGGTGGCTGACCGTAGTGGGCGGGTCCATGGGGGCCATGCAGGCCCTGGAGTGGGGCGTGATGTTCCCCGACCGGGTGGGGTCGGTGTGCTCGCTGGCCGGCTGCATGGCGGCCAGCGCCCAGCAGATCGGCTGGTCGGCGGTGGGTCGCACCGCGTTGGCGCTGGACCCCAACTGGCGGGGAGGCGACTACTACGACAACCCGCCCGGCCAAGGCCCTCACGCCGGGTTGGCCATCGCCCGGTCGCTGGCCCAGATCACCTATCGGTCCGATGAGGTGTTTGAAGACCGCTTCGGCCGGGAGCTGTTCGACATCCACTCGGTGTACGGTCCGTGGGACCGGTTCCAGGTGGAGTCGTACCTCGACTACCACGGGGAGAAGCTGGTCCGGCGGTTCGACGCCAACACCTATCTGGTGCTCAACCGGGTGATGGACTTGCACGACATCGGCCGGGACCGGGGCGGTATTGCCGCGGCGGTCTCCCGAATCACCTCGCCGGTGCTCTCGCTGAGCATCACCAGCGACACGCTGTATCCGCCCCGCCAACAGGTCGAGCTCCACGATGCGGTGGTGGCGGCCGGTGGCCGGTGCGTGTACACCCTGGTGGAGAGCCCGCATGGCCACGACGGGTTCTTGTTGGAGGTCGAGGCGGTGGGCCAGGCCATCAAGGACTTCTTGGAGAAGGTGGGCAGCAGTGTCGGCTGAGGCTGGTTGGGACGAGGCGGGCAACAGCCGAGAAGCCGTGGCTGCGCCCGATCCGGCGGGGTTCACCCACCCCGACACCCTGGCCGTGCTGGCCGGCCGGCGCTCGGGCGGAGCGGAGCTGGCCCCATCGCTACACCCCACCACCACGTTTCGCATTCCGTCGCTTGAGGCTGGCCGGCGCATGGCGCTCGACCCGTCGGAGAGCCACTACTACACCCGCAACGGCAATCCCACGGTGGCGGCCTTCGAGGAGGCCATGGCCGAGTTGGAGGGGGCTGAGGCCTCCCGGGCCTTCGCATCGGGAATGGGCGCGGTGAGCTGCGTGATCCTGGGGCTGTGCTCGGCGGGCGACCACATCGTGGCCCAGCGCCAGCTCTACTCCGGCACTCAATTCCTGCTCCAGGCGGTGTGCCCCCGCTTCGGTATCGACGTGACCTTTGTGGACGGCACCGAGCCGGGGGCGTTTGAGGCCGCCGTGCGGCCGGGGCGGACCATGCTGGTGTTCGCCGAGACCCCGGCCAACCCCTGCCTCGACTTGGTCGATTTGGAGGAGCTGGGCGCCATCCGAGGTCCGCTGAAGGCGGTGGACGCCACCTTCGCCCCGCCGAATATCACCCGACCGCTGGACTACGGGATTGACCTCAGCGTGCACTCGGCCACCAAAGGCCTGGGCGGCCACAACGACGCCACTCTGGGAGTGGTGTCGGGCAGCGCCGATTTGATCGCCTCGCTGTGGGCGTTCGCCATCTTGCAGGGGGCCAACGCCGCTCCGTTCGACGCCATGAACGGGTTGCGGGGCTTGCGCACCCTCGGGGTTCGCCTCAAGCGCCAGAGCGCAACGGCCCAACAGCTGGCCGAAGCGCTGTCGAACCACCCTGGAGTCGACACAGTGCGCTACCCCGGCCTGGCTTCCCACCCCCAACACGAGTTGGCCAAGCGGCAGATGCGCATGTTCGGCGGGCTGTTGGCCTTCGACCTCGCCGGGGGGCACGAGGCGGGAGAGCGGTTCGTGGAGGCGGTGAGGCTGGCCCAAGTCGCCACATCGCTGGGCGGACCCGAGACCCTGGTAACCCACTCGGCGTCCACCACCCACGCCGGGTTGACGCCTCAGGAGCTGGCGGCCGCGGGCATCGGGCCGGGCACCATCCGGGTATCAGTGGGCCTGGAGCACGGCGACGATGTGGTGGCCGACCTGCTGCACGCCGCCGACAAAGCCACGGCCTGAGATCGCCGGGGCCATCGAGGTCGGTTTCACTGCCTGAGATCATCGAGGTCGAGTACTACCGCCGGGCCGCGGCGGCCACCGTGGGCCGCACCGTCTCCCTCGTCCATGCCCCCGATAGCTGGTTCATCAAAGGGGGCGCCGATGCTGCGGCGCTTGGTCTGGCGTTGGACGGCTGCACCGTTGTCGGAGTGCGCCGGATTGGAAAGCTACTGATGATGGATTTCGGCGATTCCGACGAACAGGCCAGCGCGGTGCTGGGCCTTCGGTTCGGCATGACCGGGAGGCTGGTGGTGGACGACCACGCGGTCATCGAGAAGCTGGAGTATTCCAGTGCCCGGGAAGTTCCCGAGTGGCGGCGGTTCGAGCTGGGCTTCGCCGACGGGGGGACCCTGGTCATCGTCGATCCCCGGCGCCTGGGCGGCGTGGAATTGGACCCCGACGACACCCGGCTGGGCTCCGACGCCTTCGGGCTGACCGCGGTTCAATTGGCTGGGGCACTGGGAACCAGCCGAACCGCGCTGAAAGCCCGGTTGCTCGACCAGCGACGAGTGGCCGGACTAGGCAACCTGTTGGTGGACGAGATCTTGTGGCGCATTGGAATCGACCCGGCCCGGGAGGCGGGTTCGCTGGGCAGGGGCGAACAAGGGCGGCTGGCCGAGGCGATCCGCTCCACGGTTGCCGAGTTGGCCGATCGGGGAGGTTCTCACACTGGCGACCTCCATCTGGCACGAGTGCGGGGCGGATCGTGCCCCCGAGACGGCGAGCTGTTGGACCGGCGGACCATTGGCGGGCGCACCACCTACTCCTGTCCCCAACACCAGCGTTGAGCGGACCCGCGGCGGCACTGCGCTGCGCGAGACTGGACACCGTGCGTGCTCATGGCCAGTCTGCGAGGCGGCTGCTGGTCTATGGCTTGATCCTGATGCTGCTGTGGGGGACCGCGACATGGGGATCAGCCGCGGCGGCCTCCGGATCGTCTGAACCGGTCGCCCAGGAGCAGCCGGCCGAAACCCCGTCACCGTCTGACTCCGACGACGAGGTTCGGCTGGTGATGGCCCTGTTGATCGCGGTGGCGGTGATAGCCCTGTTGGGCACGCTCATCTACTGGGTGCGCACCGGAGACGGCCCTCGGCCGGGGGGCGGCGATTCGTCGGACAGCCCAATGCCAGAAGATACGCTCGGTTGATGGCCGACGAATTGGACGTGGAGGCGATGATCACCCGGTTCCGGGAGCGGGCCGAGGCGGTGCGGAGCCGCCCGCTGCCGCCGGTGGGTGGCGAGGAGCGGACCCTGTTCATCCGCCGGGCCCAGGAGGATTTCCAGGACTTCGCCATCATCGGCGATGCCGCCGGGGCCATCGAGGATGGCTTTCTCGTCTTGCGGGTGGACTTGCGTCCCCCCGCCGACTCCTGACCTTCGCCATGGGCTCTGACGCTGCGGCCCCGAGCAACCGGCTGGAAGCCGCGTGGGAGGCCGTGGATGCGGCCAACGCCGACGATCCCTTCACCATCGAGATCGACGGCCATTCCCGGCCCAAAGAGCAGGCCCACGCCGAGCTGATGACCGAGTGGGTGCAGCGCCTCGACCCCGATGCCGACGACGCCCAACTGGTGGCCGCCCGGGCCCACCACCTGCGGCGTTGGGCGCTGCCGCGATCGGACTACCCCGAGGGCCGAGCCGGCTATCTGCGGTGGCGGGCCGCCCAGGGCAAGCGCCACGCCGCCGAGGTGGCCGACATCGTCACCGCAGTGGGCTACGACGACGACTTCGCCGCCGAGGTGTCGGCCATCGTGGCCAAGCAGGGCTTGAGCACCGACCCCCGTGTGCAAACCCACGAAGACGCCCTGTGCCTGGTATTCCTCGAAACCCAGTTCGACGCATTGGCCGACAAGCTGGGCGACGACCACATGGTCGAGGTCCTGGCCAAGACCCTGGCCAAGATGAGCCCCGCCGGCCGCCGAGTGGCCCAAGATCTGGACTTGGGCGACCGGGCCGCGGCCCTGCTGGAGGCGGCTGGCAGCTGATCTATTGCTGTGAGTACCCCTATGGCGGCTTGCTATGCTGGGCCGTCCTGCGGATGTAGCTCAGTTGGGAGAGCGACACCTTGCCAAGGTGTAGGTCGCCGGTTCGAGCCCGGTCATCCGCTCTCGGTTTTTGATTGCCCTGATGCCTTTGCGCTGGTCAGCGCGTCGCGAACTCGTAGGCCTCCGGCGGGGTGGCTGCCGGGTCTTTGAATAGCGTGATCCGGCAGGGTCCTGGGTCCATGCCTGCGGGGCACTGGATCACCGGCCAGGGCACCCCGGTGCGCTCCATCGGCACCCAGAAGTGCATCACCGACACGTGAGTGCGGTAAATGGGCGCCGGACCCTTGCCGAAGGTGAGGGGATGGTCTTCGGCCACCACCGCCAGGTCGAGCGTGTCGCCGTAGCAGCCGTCGGACACCTGGCTACCGCAGGTGCCGCACAGTTGGACGGTGATCACGAAGGCATCGTCGGTCTCGGTCACGGTGATGTCGGCGAAGTTGCCCTTCTGCATGCCGGCCCACTGCCGCACCCGCACCTCAGCCGGTCGGGCCACGTCGTGGGGCATCCACCCCAGCAGGGTCTGCTCGCCGGCGAAGCGGATGCTCTCCTCCAGCACGTCGGGCCCCCAGGCCCGGTAGACCTGCGACAGGACCGACGCCACCCGGTCGCGCTCAACATCGTGGATCCGGCGGTAGCTGGCCGCCAGCGTGTCGAAGGCAGCCAAGGCAGCGTCGTGGTCGCCTGATTCGATCAGCCCAGCGATGTGGTCGGCCCGGTCGGGCTGGTGGCGGCCGGTGACATCTTCGTCAGTCAGGCCGTGCAACAGTGCCGAACGATAGGCGTCGTCGGATGAGCCAATCGCTGCCAAGCCATCGGCCCCGTAGCGATCAGCCACGAAACGCTGGGTTTGGGCTATCCACGCCCCGAATCCGTCGGTGAAGTTCCGATAGGCCCGGTCGATGCGCCGAAACACCTCGACCGCGGCTTCCGGGCTCCCGGCCAGGGCCTCGACCAGCTCAGCCCGAGGCGACTGGCTGAGTTTGGCCAGTTCCTTTTGGCTCAGCAGCCGCTTGCCGGGCTCAGCCATCGCCAGCCAGAAGCGGCATGACCCGGTTCTTGGTCAGCTCCAGGCTCTCCCAACCGATGGCCGGGTCAATGCCGCCCACCAGCGGGTGCAGCATGGCGCTGCCCTTGTCCCGCACCAATTGCGCGCACTGCTCGGGGGTGAGCACATCCCACTGCCCGCTGGCCGCCAGCCCGGCCACGTCGTCGGCGTCCACCGCGGTGAGGTTGTGGTGGTCGTCGTACTGCCAGCTGTTGTACAGCCCGGCGTCGTACAGGGCGTGGCGCTCGATGGCCGCCCAAGTGCGCTCCGGGTCCTCGGTGACCATCACCATCGACGGGCCGTCGGGCACGATGGCGAACGGGGTCTCGTAGCCCAGCCGGGCGGCTTCTTCGTAGTAGAGGTCGGCCAGCGACTGGTCGGGGGTGGAGGGGGAGAAGGGCAACCCCAGTCGGGCCGCCCGCAGAGCCGATGCCTTCACCGATCCGCCCACCATCAGCACCGGGTGGGGCTCGGTGACCGGTTTGGGGGTTACCCAGATGGTGCGGCCCTCGTGCTCGAACGGCTCACCTGACCAGCACCGCAGGATCAGCTTGATGGCTTCCTCAGTGTCGCGGCCCCGCCGGGTGCGGTCTTTGCCGAACATGTCGAACTCGAACTCCCGGTAGCCCACCCCCATGGTCACCGACAGGCGCCCCGGCGCCATCAGGTCGATGGCCGCGATGTCCTCAGCGATGCGGATGGGGTCGTGGTACGGCAGCAGCAGGGCCGAGATGGCCACCATGATGTTGTCGGTACGGGCCAAAGCGGCGCTGGCCAGCACGAGAGGCGAGGCCATGAACCCGTCGTCAGCCCCGTGGTGCTCCGACACGATGACGGTGGCGATGCCGTTGTCGTCGCACCACGAGACCATGTCCAGGTACTCGCGGTGCAGCTGGGCATGGGTCACGTCGGCAAACGGAGGAACTCGCAGCTCAAATCGGCAGGTGAACATGGCGCAGACCCTACTAACGCTGGCTGCGGCGGTAGGCGGACCACTGGTCGGGGCGCCAGCAGTCTTGGTCCTCGCCCCAGCCGGTGCCGCCGTCGAAGTCCCAGGCGGTGGTGCTCACCCAGGTGAGCATCTTGGGGTAGGGGTTGAAGATGATGCGGCTCACCGGGGTGCCCGTGGCCCGCAGCTCCCGGCCCAGCTCGTCGACCGCCTCG